>DXFY01000007.1 GCA_019114205.1 Candidatus Tidjanibacter gallistercoris
TGCTGCGTTTGTCCATATTCTGTCTCTTCTTGGCTTTTGAACAAGAGAAAAATATAGCGTAACGAACGCTTTTTCAGTCTGTTCGCTACGCTTTACTCAAATTTGCTATTCCGTTAGGTGTTTATTTTATACAACCATCTGTTTGCACAACAATTTTTACGATTTTTCCGTCAGTTTCCCAATTCCAACTGGTTCTTTACCAGTTCATAGTAATAACCTTTCTTCGCTGTCAACTCTTCGTGCGTACCCTGTTCGACAATGCGGCCGCGGTCGAGCACCACGATGTTGTCGGCATGCTTCACCGTACTGAGGCGGTGGGCAACCACTACGACCGTCTTGTTGCGGAACAGTTTTTCCAGTCGCTCCATAATCGTGCGCTCGTTGTTCGCGTCGAGCGAATTGGTCGCCTCGTCGAAAAACAGGTAACGGGCTTCCTTGTATGCCGCACGCGCGATAAGGATACGCTGCTTTTGACTGACGCTCAACCCGTGCCCGTCGGCGCCGATTCGGGTGGTGTAGCGCAGCGGCAGCGACTCGATGAACTCGGCGATGTTGGCCACTTCGGCCGCTTTCCGCACCCGTTTCATGTCGGGCACTTCATCGGACACGCCGATGTTGCCGGATATGGTATCGGAGAAGATTTCATACATTCGATGTGGCCGCCCGTTCCGGGTTACCGGGACTTCGGATATCGTATGAAAGAAATGTAGCGTTGGTTCTGTCGCGCAGCGGTGCAAACGGATTTGCGCACATCGGTGCGATAAATACCGTCCAATCCCCGGTTGCAAACGAGGAACGCGAATTTTTTCCACTACCACGCATGTCGTACAGCATGTGCGACACCGCATGGCAGGTGGAAGCTGCATTGAAGCTGTGCAGGGGTACCGCTTGTCGGCAGCGGGTGTACGATGCCCGGCGGATGCATGCGGACGGCGAAGCGAGCCGCAGGCTTTTGAAGCTGCTCCGTGGATAACGCACGGGGCAGGGAAAAAATCTCGCCGGCGGATATGAAACAGGGGGCGCACTGCGGTACGCCCCCTGCGGGTGTCAGATGGTCAGGACGATGCCTGCCGTTATCCAGCGCGGAGGCTGGCGCAGCCCCACGAAATCGTAATATTCCGTATCGAGCAGGTTCGTCGCCTCCGCATAGACGGTGAACATGCCGCGCGTCCAACTGAGCCGCGCATCCAGCAGCCAGTAGGGAGCATAGGTAGTTTCGGGAGTATTGTTGCGGCAGTACCACGAAGCGGTCACTTCGGCGACGAGTCCCTTCCAGATGTCGATGCCGCACTGCACGGCTGCCTTGTGTTTCATATAGTCGAGTGCATACTTGGTAATGTAGTCGGTGGAAGCCTTGGAGGAAGACAGCCAGCCGTAGCTTACCGTGATGTGCCGCAGGATGCGCCGCCCCCGGTACGATGCCTGCACTTCGATGCCGTACGTATCCAACTCGGTGAGCTGGGTGGATTTCCATTTCGTGCCTTCGGGTGTCTCCGTCTGTACGTAGTCGATGATGTCCTTGCCGTGGCGGTAATATCCCGACAGACCTGCCGTGAACCTGCCCCTCGAATAGCGTGTTCCCAACTGGTAGGTCGTGGCATGTTCGGGTTTGAGGTTGGGATTGCCGATGTGCGTGGCATTGGTATAGTAAAGGTCCGTAAAGGTCGGAAGGCGCATGGAGCGCGTGGCGTTGGCATCGGCGCTCCAGTACTCCGTGATGCGTTGGGTGACCGAAAGGCTCCAGGACGGGAACGTTCCGTACGGACTGCCGGCCAGCCCTGCCGACCCCGCCAGCGAAGTGCCGCCGAGCCGTACCCTGTGGCTCAGCCAGCCATTGACGACGTTCCGCCCTTTTTCATGGGTATAAAAGGCATCGGCGCCCGGTACGCGAATGGGACGCGTCATGGCGTCGCCCAGGACATTGCTGTAAATGTGGTGGTATCGGTAATCCGCACCCACCGACGTTTCGCCTGCCACCCAACGGTAAGAGGCGCTTATCCCCGCACCGAAATTGTCCGTCGTGTGGTAATTGGGCGTCCATCCCTCCGGAGCTCCCTTGCCGCCGCGGTAGAGTTCGTAACGGTCGTTGTTCTTCCGGTAGCTTGCATTGGCGTTGAGCGTGAAGCGGCCCATGCTCCGGTTCCATTTGAGGGACGCCAGCGAAGTCTCGGTATGCTCGAACTGGTCGGGATAGGAGAGCGAATAGAACCCGTTGGCACCGAAATCGCGTCGCTGGTACCCGGCCTGCATGTCGAACAGCCCGGCGGCGTCCGAAACGTAGGTGATGCGTGTGAAAAGATTCGAGTTGTTGAAGTCGGTATTTTCGATGTATCCGTCGCTCCGTCTGACGGAACCTGCGGCCATTACCGAAAGGCCGTTCCGGGTGATGGCCCCGGAGATGTTCGAATAGAGGTAGCCGTAGGCTCCTCCGGAAATTTCCGTCCTCATGTAGTTCGGACGGAGCGGGGTAGTGACCATGTTGACCGCCCCGGCGTAAGCTCCGATGCCGGTCAGTCCGCCGATGAGGTCTATCGACCCGATGATTTCGAGGTCTACGGGCAGACTGTGGCTCTGGTGGCCGGTACGTGCATCGGTGAAGTCGATGCCGTTCAAAAGGACCATCGTCTGGTCGTACGTGCCGCCGCGGAGGGAAATGTCGGCCTGCATTCCCTTGCCGCCCCGTTCCCGCAGGTCGATGGCGGGGTTGAGCCTGAGGGCGCCTTCGATTGTCTGGAGGGGAGCTGCATACAGCGTGTCGCGGCTGTAAACCTCCGTAGGGGTTACTACACCCCGCGTGGGATTCAGTCTCTCGGCCGTCACCTGCAAGGCCTCGATTTCCATTTCGCGCAGGAGCCTTACCGTGTCGGGCTGTGCCGACGCGCTTTTGGCGTTGAGCGTGATAATGGACATCGTCAGGGAAAGCACGCCTATCTTCACTACTTTGCCGAGCGAAGCGAACGCGCCGTAACCTTTGCGTGACCACCGAGTGAAACATTTTACCCCACTTTTAGAAGTCTTTCTCATAAATAAAAGAAATTTTAAAAGTGATTCGTACCGGAATATCCGGCGGGCCAAAGGTAAATAAATCCCGGAGTTTCCGCAAAAGCCGTATCGGATGCAAATTACGATATCCAAAACCCTATAACAACCGTTCCGAACCGGCGGTTTTTGCTCGTATTCATAAAATTGTTGCTTCACCCGCCCCTGTGGGGCAATCGTCGCTTTCGTCCATTCGGTAATCGGCCCCGATGCAGGCCCACCGCAAAGGAACGGTGTACAACCCCGATACGAACAGCGGTAACGTATTCGCAAACATCCTGAGCGATATGTTGTCTGTCGCTTTGACGAAGGAGATTGACCTCGGCCGCCAATGCAGCGAACAGGCCATCGGGGATATGCCCGCCGGAGCATACAGTCCTGTATTCGGTCGGGACGGCGACGAAAGTGCGGGAAGCGAAGAATTCAGCGCTTCGTTCTGAAATACCGTCCGGTAAAAACGATTCGGGGAACCTCTTACAAGGTTCCCCGAATCGTTTTACGGTGTATCGTCGGGCCGGTATTATTCTTCGCTTTCGTCTTCTTCTTTCATGTTGTGGAAGACATTGACCACATCGTCGTCTTCTTCGAGCTTCTCGATGAGCTTGTGTACCGACTGCCGCTGTTCTTCCGGAAGCTCTTTCGTATCGGTCGGAATGCGGATGAATTCGCCGCTCGTGATTTCCATGCCGTGCCCTTCGAGATAGGACTGTATCTGACCGTAGGATTCGAAAGGCCCGTATATGTTGATTTGGTGTTCGTCATCTACGAATACTTCGTCCACCTCGAAATCGATGAGGTCGAGCTCGAGCTGGTCGAGGTCGATATCCTCTTTGTAGGGCGTTTTGAAAATGGCCTTGTGCACGAACATGAAGCTCACGCTGCCGCTCGTTCCGAGCGTACCGCCCAGCTTGTTGAAGTAACTTCTTACGTTGGCTACCGTGCGGGTAGGATTGTCCGTCGCGGTCTCTACGAGGATGGCGATACCGTGGGGGCCGTATCCCTCGTAAATCATCTCCTTATAGTCGGAAGTGTCCTTCGAAATGGCTCTCTTGATGGCCCTTTCGATGTTGTCTTTCGGCATGTTCTCCGCTTTGGCGTTCTGGATGAGCAGCCTCAGGCGGGTATTGCTCGCCGGGTCGGGGCCGGCCTGCTGTACCGATACCTCTATGGCTTTCCCTATCTTGGTAAATGTGCGCGCCATGTGGCCCCAGCGTTTCAGTTTCGAGGCCTTGCGATATTCAAATGCCCTTCCCATCGTAATGCAAGTCTGTTATTGAGTTGTTTTTTCAGGAACACAAAAGTATAACCTTTTCGATAAAAAGACAAAAAAACGGCTTAATTTTGCGGGAAGCAAAATCCTGAGGCATGAAAGAGGAGACAGAACGGGCTGCGGAAGTGCTGCGCAGGGGCGGAATCATTCTGTATCCGACCGATACGGTATGGGGCATCGGCTGCGATGCCACGAACGCCGATGCGGTGGAGCGGATATACGCCCTGAAGCGTTCCGCCAACAAGAAGGGGATGATTGTCCTGACGGACAGCATCGAACACGTGGGACGCTATTTTCGGAGCGTTCCGCCCGTAGCGTGGGAACTGCTCGAATGCGCCGACAGGCCGTTGACGCTCATCCTGCCGGGAGCCTGCGGCGTGGCGGAAAACCTCGTTCCGGAAGAGGGAACGCTCGCAATCCGCGTACCCGACCACGAATTTTGCCGCGGACTGGTGCGCCGGCTCGGCCGGCCGTTGGTTTCGACTTCGGCCAACCTTTCCGGCGAAGCTACTCCGGTACGTTTCGGCGATGTCGTCGCAGCGATACGCGAAGGCGTGGATTATACGGTGGATGTACGCTGCGAGGGCAGCCCCACGGGAAAGGCTTCCTCCATCATCATGCTCGGCACGGGAGGAGAAGTGAAAGTCATCAGAGAATAACGCAACGTATGGGAAAATATATAGAAAGCGAAATACAGCTACGTTTCGCCGATGCGGACTGCCTCGGCCATATCAACAATGTCAATCTACAGCACTATTTCGATGTCGGCAAGATGGAGTTTTACGAAAAGGTGCTGGGCAAGACTATCGACCCGGACGACGAGAGCCTGATACTCGTCTCCATTCATACCAATTATCATCGTCAGAGCCGGCTCCATTCGCATCTGGTAGTACGCACCTGGGTGGAGAAAATCGGCAATTCGAGCGTGACCATTTTCCAGCATCTCATCGACCGTGCCGACGGCGGCATCAATGCCGACTGCCGTTCGGTCGCAGTGGGGTACGATTTTCACAAACAGGAGTCTTTCCCCCTTAAAAACGAGTGGCGGGAGCGGATGCGGGAATACTTGAAAGAAGCGTAGAGCCGGCCCGGCTTTCATCGGACGGCGACCGGGTTGTCCGCTTGCCGCTGTATGTTCTTGTGTACGTTCCGAAAAAGATTCGATGCGTTTTCCGCCGGCCGTTGCGGGAAGCGGCGGGCGCAGTCGTCGGACGGTATGCCGTACTGCCCGACGCGGATGGCTTACGGTCTATTGTTCCGCCCGTTCCCGAAAGCCGGGAGCGGTAAGCCGGATTTCGCCGCCGTCGGGCGTCACGAGGATTGTTCCTGCTGACACGGGGGTGATGTGGCCGATGATGTCGATGCCGCCGATTGCGGCTATTTCTCCCTGCCGCGTGACGGGAACGGTGAACAGCAGTTCGTTGTCGTCCCCGCCGTTGAGTGCGGCAACAACGGGGTCGGCATGGAGTTCGTCCGCCATCCGGTGCGTTTCCCGCGCTATCGGTATCCGTTCGAGATAAAGCCGGACGCCGCATCCGGAACGTTTGCAGATTTGCAGCATGTCCGATGCCAGCCCGTCGGAAAGGTCTATCATGGAAGTCGGAACGATGCCCGCCGCATGCAGCGAAGAGACGGTATCCACCGCAGCATTCGGTTTCAACTGTCTGCGCAACAGGTATTCGTATCCCTCGAACTGGGGCTGGGGCGCATCGTTGCCCGCGAATACCCGTTTCTCGCGTTCGAGCAGATGGAGCCCCATGTAGGCCGCGCCGAGGTCGCCCGTGATGCAGACGAGGTCGTTCTCCCGTGCGCCGCTACGGTACACGATTTTATCCTTGTCGACGCTGCCGACCACCGAAATGCCGATGGCCAGTCCGTTGACCGATGCGGTCGTATCGCCGCCCGCCAAGTCCACCCGGTAATCCTCGCATGCGCTGCGTATCCCCGCATAGAGTTCTTCGAGGTCTTCGACCGAGAATTTGGCCGATACGCCGATGCTGACAGTCAGCTGCTGCGGCGTGCCGTTCATGGCGTAGATATCGTTGATGCCGACGACTACCGCCTTGTATCCCAAATGCTTCAGCGGGAAATAGACGAGGTCGAAATCGACACCTTCCAACAGCATGTCCGACGAGAGCAGCATGTATTTTTCTCCGACATCGATTACGGCGGCATCGTCGCCGGCTCCCAGCACGGTGGATGCGTTGCGTATGGGAAACTGACAGGTGAGCCTGTCGATGAGTCCGAACTCGCCGAGCTCGGATATTTCGGTTCTTTTTCCGGTCATGATGATTCGTTATGGTTCGTTTCCGGCCTTCGGCATGGAGCCGCACCGAATGTCCGGCGCCCGTTTCCGCAAAGGTACGAAAATATATCCGTCGTAAAAACCGCGTTTCCGGCCTGCGGAACCGGTACCGTTCGAGGCGAATATGATTCGTCCTCCCCACGACATGCAGCACCGTCCCGCTTTGCCGGCAACCGGATGAAACAAAGTCGTATTATTTTTGGTTTGGTGGAAAATGTGGCTAAATTTGTCGGTTGTTAATCGGATAACAATCAAATATCCATGTTATGGTAAACATAGTTTTGTTCGGCCCTCCCGGAGCGGGAAAGGGAACCCAGGCACAGATGCTGAAAGAGAAGTACGGTTTCAACCATATTTCCACCGGCGAAGTCATCCGGAGTGAGATTCAGCGCGGCACCGAACTCGGAATGCAGGTGAAGGAGGTAATCGAAAGCGGCCGTCTGGCATCGGACGAACTCGTGATAGGTATCATCGAAGAGTACCTGAAGGCGCACGGGGACAGCAAGGGGAACATTTTCGACGGCTTCCCCCGAACGACCCGTCAGGCGGAAGTGTTCGACGAGATTCTTGCGGACGGTTCCGAAAAGGTGGACGTAATGTTGTCGCTCGACGTGCCGGACGAAGAGCTGATTGCGCGGCTGCTCCTGCGGGCGCAGGTCAGCGGTCGTGCCGACGATGCCGACGAGCGCGTGATACGCAACCGCATCGACGTGTACAAGGGGCAAACCGCCGTGGTTGCCGACCATTATGCGAAGCAGGGGAAATACATTCCCATCGATGGACTCGGTACCATCGACGAAGTCTTCGGCCGTCTGTGCGAGGCCATCGACAGGGTAGTGGCGGAAAAAGGCAAATAAACACTTTTTACGGGCAATACGCAGGTGCTCCGAAATCTATCTTCGGAGCACCTTTTTTTATTACCCGGCAATCCACAAGTTGTTGCAAAATATGTTTCGGTTTATTATATTTGAAAAACGAACCGGGCGCAGGAAACAATCCCGCTGCCGATAACCGACCGGAACTTACTAACCTATGAAATGCATCCTTTTGCTTTGCTTCCTGTGCGGCATCGTATTCGATGCCGGAGCTCGGCCTGTTGCGGAAAGGCCGCAAAAGACGGGGCTGTGGCATGTGGAAGCGAGCTTCTACGGTTTCCCTTTTATTTCCGGCGGATTTCTTTCTTTGAACGGGTCGTACTCCTGTCGGCTTGCCTCTTGGTTCGCGGCAGGCGGCGGTGCGGGCCTCGAACTGACTCCGTTCGAAGGAATTTCCGCCTGCCACCTGTTCGTAAGACTCCGAAGCGAAGTGCCCGCATGGAACGTGGCTCCTTTGCTGCTGTTGGATGGCGGCATCGGATTGCGGTTTACCGGTCGGGAAACCGAGTTCGCACCCGTAACGAATACGGTACTGGGAGTGCGGTGCAACCTCGATAAGGGGCATGATATTACGGTCGGCTTCGGGATACACGGCATTTGGCCCGGCGATTCCGATACCGATTCCGAATGCGGCAGTTCTCCTTTTATGATGCAGCCGTTCCTGCACTTCGGATTTACATTTTAACAATACCGACCCATGAAAAGGAAAATCATTCTCTTGTTCGTTGCGGCGGGTATCGCCGTTGCAGCAGCCGGACAGCCCCGACTCGAAGCCCTGCCCGATACGGAGCGGATGCAGCAAAGGGGGGCATGGAGCATCGAACTGAACACGCTCCTCGCTTTGATGAACTATGTGAACGGTACCTATACCTATCGCATCGTTCCCTGGCTCGCCCTGGGCGGAGGCGTGGGAGTTCGGGTGCTTATGGTAGACATTTCCGCCCAACTGTTTGCAAGAATCCAGACCGACGTGCCGCAATGGAACGTATCGCCTTTTCTGATTCTGGACGGCGGATGTGCTGCGGGCCAGAGCATCGATTTTATGGGGAATGCGGTGCTGGGTGCCCGATTCAAACTCCGTCATGGGAATGCCCTTACATTCGGCCTCGGAACTTTCGTTACCGGATACGGTATCCTGACCGGCGAGTATTTTCCTCTTCCGCTCCTGCATTTGGGCTTTACCTTTTAACCGACCCGGTCCATGAAAAGAAAGCTTATCCTCCTGTTCGTTGCAGCGGGCATCGCCGTCGCTGCGACCGGACAGACACCCGTCCGGCAGGAATCGCCGCGGGGACGCTGGGGTGCGGAGGCGAACACCTACGTGGCCCCGTTCATCGACGGTGCAATCTCCGTGGACGGAATCTATAATTATGCGGTCGCCGACTGGTTTATCGTCGGAGCAGGGGCAGGATTGCTCCACACTTACACGGACTATAGCAGCTATACACCGTTGCTTTACGGACGTGCATTCGTGCGGCTGCGGTTCGAAGTACCGAAATGGAAGGTATCGCCCGTACTCCTTCTGGATGCCAGTCTCGGAGTGCTTTTGTCCCGGCAGGATTACGATATCCTCTGGCCCGAAAGCAATTTTATCATCGGCCCCCGCTTCCGGCTGCGGAATGACGACCGGATAACATTCGGTATCGGCCTCAGAAACATTTGGGTTTTTCATGGCTGCATGCCCTTCGCTTTGGGGCCTTCCGTCCATTTCGGCTATACATTTTAAACAAGTGTTGTTATGAAAAGAAAAATCGTTCTTTTGTTTGTTGCAACGGTCATCACCGTCGCGGCAGTCGGCCAGCATCCCATTCAGCAGAAACCGCCACGGGGCCGCTGGGGTGCGGAAGTGAATACCTATGTGTTACCGTTCTGTTTCGGAGCCATTTCGGCCGACGGAATCTACAATTATGCGGTCGCCGACTGGTTTATCGTCGGGGCCGGTGCGGGGCTGCTTCTGTCCGATATGGAATACGACAACGACGTTTCCCTCGTCTACGGCCGCATATTCGTGCGGCTGCGGTTCGAGGTGCCCAGGTGGAAGGTATCGCCCGTCTTTTTCCATGACATCGGGTTGGGTGTGCGGTTCTCCGCAAAGCAGTACGACGATTTGCTCAGACCGCAGGGGAACACCATCATCGGCGTGCGCTTCCGGTTGCGTAACGACGACCGGATAACGTTCGGCATCGGTCTTCAGGATATTTGGTGTTCATCGGGCTGCATGCCTTTCGCTTTGGGGCCGTCCGTCCATTTCGGCTATACATTTTAGTGGGAGGGAAGGTCGGTGCCGTCGGGCTGCCCGTTTCGTCGGCCAGATGGTTTCATTCCATGTATCGCTTCATCCGACTGCCGCAGATGCACTTAGGCGGCGGAGCCGGGCGGTAGGGTGTGGTTCGGGGGGCGCAGCATTGAATTATGTGAGAAGCGGATATGCGGCCCGAAGGGCAGTGTTGGACAGAAATTCGCGACAGTCGGTACGGTTCGGATTCTTACGGTACCCGACGGTCGGTATTGCAAAATGAAGCGACCGCAAGGGTTTCATCTATCCGTATTGCCGGATGTGCCGTATTATTTAATATTATATTGTTTCTTTCTCCCTTTTTTCCTACTTTTAACTCCACATATCAATCCTTTTAATCATGTATACTATGGAAGAAAATCTACCTGAATTTGAAAACCGTGAAGAGTTGGTCATAAAGGA
>DXFY01000008.1 GCA_019114205.1 Candidatus Tidjanibacter gallistercoris
ATAGTTGCAAAGTATTGTCGCATACCGGTTTAAGAGGATATGCGGCGCATATCTGTGTTATGGTTCGAATATGGCCTGACATTCACGGGTACAAATGTAAAATTGAAAAAACATTAATTAAATATGATTTACCAACAAAATATCACCAAAATTTGAATAGTTGAAAAAACAGGCGGCAATGCCCGGCCGATGTTGTCATGGAACTGTCGGGAGCAACCGGCTTTCGTGCAGGGTGCCGTGCGGATTTTGAAAGGCGCATACCGCATACCGCAGGGAGCGGGCTCGTCTGGCGGTTACGCATAAAGGAGACCGAACAGTTGCCATATACGTTGAAAATGGATAATTTTGTTGCCGGAGGCACTAAATGGCGGTATTGTGCGTTATAGCGCATGGAAGGATTGCCGTGCAGGTCGTTACCGGACCGATTGGTCGCAGGGTACGGGAAGTTTTGGCATTCCGAAACATAAAACTGGTATGGGTACATATTATATAAGGCGTTTGGTCGCGGTGGTCGCGGCGTTGTTGCTGCCGGCGGTCGGATGGGGGCAGGAGGTGGCTTTCGAGGTCAATGCTCCGCGCGTGGTGGCCGTTGGCGAGATATTCCGTGCCGAATACGTGACCGATGCGAAACCCCAGAATTTCGAGGGGCCGCAGTTCGGGGGTATGGACGTGCTCGCCGGACCGACGCTCTCCACGAGCAAATCGGTATCCATCGTGAACGGCAACATGACGCAGGAGGTGCGTTATACTTATACGTATGTACTCCAGTGCAATTCGGAAGGGAAATTCGATGTTTCCGAGGCCGTCCTCACCGTAAAGGGAAAGACGTACCGAACGGCTCCGTTTACGGTCCGGGCGCTGACCGAAAACGAGGCTTCCGGTCAGGGACAGGGTGGGGCGTCGTCCGACCGTCCCACGCTCGCGCCCGACGACATACTGATACGGGCGGTGGTCGACAGGAAAACGGTATACAAAGGCGAACCGGTGAAGGTGACCTATAAGCTCTACCGGCGCGTACCGCTGAATCTCGAAAGCGCCAAATTCCCTACCTACAACGGTTTCTGGGCGCAGCAGCTCAACGTGGACGGTTATCCGCCCCAGCGGGAAGAGTTCAACGGCAAGATATACGACACGCACGTCATCCGCGAAGACCTGCTGTTCCCGCAGCAGGCCGGAAACCTGACCGTCGACCCGCTTGAACTCAGCGTGGTCGCCCAAATCGTGATGGAACCGCGCAGGCAGTCCATCATCGACGATTTCTTCGGCGGCCCCAACATCCAGGAGGTGCGGCGCAAGATAGCGACGAGTCCCGTATCGATAACGGTGAAGGATTTGCCTGCCGGAGCGCCGTCGGGCTTTTCCGGTGCGGTAGGCGACTTTCAACTGGAAGCGGTCGCCCCGCCGGCCGAAGTGGCGGCCAATTCGGCATTCACGTTCGGTATCAGAATTTCGGGCAGCGGCAACCTCCCGCAGGTGCAGGCTCCGCAGTTGTCGCTTCCGGCCTCGTTTGAACAATATAACGTAAAGACGACCGAGAGTCTGAACAATACCGCAGGAGGAATTTACGGTTACCGCCAGTTCGAATATCCCGTCATCGCGCGCGTGGCCGGCGATTACGACCTGGAACCAATCACGTTCACCTATTTCAATCCGAAGCTGAAAACGTACGAAACGGTATCTTCGCAGCCCGTGACACTGAAGGTGCTGCCCGATTCGACCGGAACGGGCGGTACGGTGCAGGGGGCGGTGCTTAGCGGGCTGTCGAAAGAGGACATCAAGATATTGGGCCGGGACATACGGTTCATCAAGCTCGATGCGCCCCGCCTGAAAGAGAAGGGACGGCTGTTTTTCGGCAACGTATGGTATTATCTCGCCCTGGCCGGCATCGTGGCGCTGTTCGCCGTCCTGCTGGTATGGCTCCGCAAGGTGGCCGAGGAGCGCCGCAACAGTGCCATCATCAAAGGCAAACGGGCGAACAAGGTGGCCTTGCAGCGGTTCCGTGCGGCGGAGGCCCACATGAAGTCCGATAACCAGCGCGGATTCTACGAGGAGATGCTCAAGGCGTTGTGGGGATATATCGGCGACAAGCTCAACATACCCTCGTCCAATCAGACCAAGGAGCATGTCCGCGAAGAGCTGGTCAAACGCGGCGTGTCGTCCGAACTGGCGCAGAAATATATCGATATCATCGTTGAATGCGAGTATGCCCAGTATGCTCCGGCTGCCACGGGCAGGATGACGGAAGTATACGGGGCCGGCGTGGAGATTGTTTCACGGCTCGAAAGCATAATCGGAAAATGAGTGGTATGAGGAAAATCGTTCTTCTGGTCGGTCTGTTCCTGTGTCTGTTCCCTGCCGCACATGCGCAGGATGCAGCGGGACCGGAACAGGCATGGGAAGAGGCCAATACGCTGTACATCAACGGGGACTATGCCGGAGCGGCTGCGGCTTACGAAGCCCTGTCGGCCGAAGGATATGTCGGAGGCAAACTGTTCTACAACCTCGGCAACGCATATTTCAAGGCGGGCGAGCTGGGACGGGCCGTCCTGAATTACAACAAGGCGCTCAAACTCGTCCCGAACGACAGGGATGCGGCATACAATCTTGCCGTGGCGAACGGATATGTCAAGGACAAGATAGATGCCGTACCGGAATTTTTCCTTTCCCGTTGGATAAGGGCATGGCGTTCGTCGCTCGACAGCAATGCATGGGCCGCACGGTCGCTCGTATTGCTTGCCGCGGCACTGGCAGGCGTATTGGTGTTCCTTCTGGAAGAACGCAGGGGCTGGCGCAAGGCCGGGTTCGTAGCGGCGGTGGTCTTTTTCGTCCTATTCGTCTTCGCGGTGGTGTTTGCCGCAGTGGAGAAGAAGGAGTTTACGGAAGCTTCCGAGGCTGTCGTGATGGTACAGGCTGCTTCGGTGAAGAGCGCGCCGGAAAAGGGCGGCAGCGATTTGTTCATCATACACGAGGGAACCAAAGTTGACGTGCTGTCGTCGTTCGACGGCTGGACGGAAATAATGATAGCCGACGGAAATAAGGGGTGGGTGCCTTCCGATTCGGTGGAACTGATAACTTACTGAGAGCCTGTTTCGTTTCGGAACCCACGGAACGAAACGCAGTCGAATGGGCCGTAATATTCCGAGATGTCTGAATTACTCGACGATGTGGTGAGGGAGCTTTCCCGGCTGCCGGGAATCGGTCGGCGTACGGCACTCCGTCTTTCGCTGCACATGTTGCGCATGGAGGGAGAGGAGGTCCGGCGGATGACCGGGGCCATCGACCGTTTCCGTAACGACATCAAGTATTGTGCACAGTGCAACAATCTGTCCGACAGCGACCTGTGTCCCATTTGTTCCGATACTTCGCGCGACCGTTCGCTCGTCTGCGTCGTGGAGCAGGTGGGCGATGTCCTTTCGATAGAGAATACGCGCCAGTACAACGGGCTGTACCATGTGCTCGGAGGCGTGATTTCGCCCATGCAGGGAATCGCTCCGTCCGACCTGAAAATCGACCTGCTGCTGGAGCGCATCACGCAGGGAGGCGTAAAAGAGGTCATTCTCGCCATGAGTACGACGGTGGAAGGCGAGACGACGTTGTTTTATATCACCCGCCGGCTCGCCCGTTTTCCCGACCTGAAGGTGACGAACATAGCGCGGGGCATCGGGTTCGGAGACGAGATAGAGTATGCCGACGAACTGACCATCGCGCACGCATTGCATAACCGGACGCCGGTCGCACGCTGACGGCGAGACGGGAAGTCCTGCACAAAGCCGCCGCACATGCTCATGTGCGGCGGCTTTGTGCAAATGTGTTTCGGTCGGCTATTCTTCCAGCGGCTTTGCCGTCGGTTCGAAAACCGCCTTTATTTTGTTGTCCACGAAGAGATAGAGATTCTTGTCGTCGAGCTGATACAGGTGGACGTTCTCGAACATGCGGAAAAATTCCGTTTCTATGTTGGGGTCGAGACACGCCATCATGGTCGAGCCTACGGGACCGATTTTGATTCCGCCGTTGGCGTTGGTGACCTGATAGGGCCCGAAGAACCGGTTGCATTCTCCGATGCCTGCCACGCGGCCGTCCGCAAGGAAGGAGAGTTCGTATTTGTCGGGCGCATCGACCGCTTTGCCGTCGAATTCGACCAGATGCCATACGATACCCTGTATGGGCCGTGCGGCTGCTTCGCGGCTTTTGCGGCATTTCTGGCAGCATCCCGTAAGCAGCGCTCCTGCCAGAAGGGCGACTGCTGCAATGATAATCGTTCTTTTCATGTCCTGTGTCGTTCGTTGATTCGGTGCAAAGATACACAATATATTCGATGAATATGGTTATCTTTGCATTGCTTCGGACCGAAGTATTATCGGCATTTTAAATACATAAAGTTATGAAAAAAGTAATCGCATCGCCCGACGCTCCCAAAGCGGTGGGCCCCTATTCGCAGGCCATCGAGGCCGGCGGCACGCTGTACGTATCCGGCCAGCTTCCCATCAACCCCGCCGACGGCACGATTCCCGCCACCATCGAGGAGCAGACCGCACAGTCGCTCGACAATACGGCCGCTATCCTGAAGGAAGCCGGCTATACCTTCGACGACGTGGTGAAGACGACCGTGCTGCTCGACGACATGAACAATTTCGCAGCCATGAACGGCGTGTACGCGCGTTATTACACAAAAGACATGCCGGCTCGCGTGTGCTATCAGGTAGCCAAACTCCCCATGGGCGTGAAGGTGGAAATAGATACCGTGGCCGTGAAGAAATGACGGTTCCGTTTTGCGGAACGAGTGCGGCCGTACGGATTCTCCGTGCGGCCGTTTTCGTTGCAGATTGTTGCGCGGGAAAGGGGAAGCGAAGGAGCGGACGCCGATTCCCGCAGTGCGGCGTTTTGTCGCCCGGTGTCCGTATCCGCGCCGCGTACCGCCTGGCCGGTTTACCGGTTGTGCCGTGTGGCGGCGATTTGTTGCAGTATCAGGCGTACTTCCCGCCAACCCTCCGGCCGGAAGAGGAGGGCGAGCAGCGCGTAGACGGCGACTCCGGCCGCTATCTCGGCCAGGAGTACCGTCCACAGGGCCGTATGCCCGACGAGCAGGAGGTGCATGCCGTACACGGCTCCGGTCATTGCGCCCGACATGGCGAGGTAGGGAAGCATGGAGCGGATGCCGTCCCCCGCGCTCCAGCGCAGGTAGCGCCCCGCACCGAGCGTGTTGATGAGTGCGTCCGACAGGAAGATGAGCGTTTGCCCCCAGGCGATTGCCCGGACGCTTATCGGGATGGTAATGATGAGGATGGCCGTGGCTATCAGCTTCTTGACGATTTCGAGCCGGAATATCAGCCGTCCGTCGCTCTTGATTTTCAGAATGTTGTACGATACGACCGACAGGGGGGCGAACAGCCCCGAAATGCAGAGTATCCGGAAATAGGGAATGACGGGCAGCCATCGTTCCGGCAGGAATACCGCGATGAAGTCGCCGACCACGGCAATCAGGCCCAGCATGACCGGGAAGATGATGAAGTTCATCACGACGGTTACCTGACGGGCGCTCTGCCGCATCTTGTCCGGGTCGTCCTGCAACTGCGAGAGGGCGGGGAAGGTGACGTTCTGTACGGAACTGATTACCGCGCTGACGGGCATGTCCTTGTACTGTTTGCCGCGGTTGTAGTAGCCGAGGGCGTTTTTGGTGTACATCCTGCCGATGAACAGTTCGGAAATGTTGGCATAGACGGTGTTGGTGATGTCGCTGAGTAGCAGGCGCGAGCTGTATCCCAGCATCGGCCGCAGGGGGCGGAACGAGATGCGGCGGCCGGGGCGCCAGTCGCTGCGCGTCCACAGCAGGAGCGATTTGACCGCCGGGGTGAACAGCCTTTGTCCGAGCAGCGACCAGATGCCGCAACCGGCGGCGGCCATGCCTACGGCGGCGCAGCTCCCCGCCAGCGTTGCCCACAGCGTATATTGGGAGAGGGTTTTGAAATCGAAACGCCGCGTGAGGATGGTATTCTGAATGTTGGAGAGCGAATTGACCGGCACGAGCAGGAAGAGCACCGGAGCGAGGGGAAGCATTACCGGCGCGTTGTAATAGCGGGACAGGGAGGGAGTGATGGCGAGCAGGACGAAGTACAGGGCGCATGCGGCGAGGACGTTGAAGAAGAAAACCGCCGAAAGCTCTTCCTGTCCGACCTCCTTTTTCCGTATCAACGCCGCCGAAAATCCGCTGTCCACGAACACCGAACATACGGATGTGAAAACGACGAGAATCTGTACCGTACCGTAGTCTTCCGGAAAGAGGAAGTTCATCAGCACGAGTCCCACGAGCATCTGGAACAGGGCAGTCAGGGCCTTCTCCGCGAAGGTCCATGCCATGCCTTTCACCACATGTTTCTTAAGTTCCATAATCGTGCGGGACGCTCCTTGCGTCGGTTCCACAATCTTGTGCCGGCCGTATCGTTCGGGCGGGGGCCGGGGGAGTGCGTGGCCGGTTCCGCACGCACGAACCGGTTTCCGGCGTCAGCGGTTCGCCAGAAAGCTCTCGACCGCCAGCCGGTACGAATCGAGGCCGAATCCCGTTATCGTACCGCGGCAGGCCGTTCCCGTCAGCGACACGTGCCGGTACTCCTCCCGCGCGAAAAGGTTTGATATGTGTACCTCCACCACGGGAACGTCCACCGCGCGGATGGCATCCGTTATGGCCACCGAAGTATGCGTATAGCCTCCGGCGTTCAGCACGATGCCGTCGTACCGGCCCTCGGCCTCCTGGATGAAGCCGATGAGTTCCCCTTCGATGTTGGACTGTACGCAGTCGAGCCGCACGCCGCGCGGCGCATACGTCTCGCGCAGGACTCCGAACCACGTGCCGAAATCCGTCGTTCCGTAAACCGAGGGTTCGCGCCTGCCCGTAAGGTTGAGGTTCGGGCCGTTGATGATGAGCAGCTTCATAGTCGTCTTATTCTTCCAGCAGATAGATTTCTTCGCCGCGGGCTTTCATGTAGAATGTTTCGCGGGCGTATTTTTCGAGGAACCAGTCCTGTTTCAGGTTTTCGAGGAAGGTGCTGTCCTCCCTGGCCTTCTCGCGGTAGTACTGCTGTTCCTGCTGCATCGTCTTGATGCGTCGGCGGATGGCCATGGCCTCGATGACGGTATTTTTCGAGAATACCGTAATGATGAGCAGGAACGCGATGGTGATGATGACCCATATCCTGTATTTCTGCCAGAAATCCTTCATCGTCGTTTCGGCCGGAGGTTAAGGTATGTCCATGAATTTGTGCGTTTGCAGGGATATTCTCCACTGCGGCCGGGCTTTCGCATACTCCGCGACGAGTGCCGTGGCTTCGGCGAACCGGCTCCATTCCGGTTGCAGGTAGAGCAGGCAACCGCTGCCGGTACGTGCCGCACACGTTTCGGCCCATGCGAAATCGTCCGCCGTGGCGATGACCACTTTCAGTTCGTCGGCCATGCGGCAGACCGCATCCAGAGGCGGCGCCTGTCGTTTGGGCGAAAGGCATATCCAGTCGAAACTCCCCTGCGGGGGATGGGTACCGGAAGTTTCGAGCAGCACCTCCATTCCGTGCGCCTTCAGCGCTTCGGTAAGGGGCCCCAGCGGATGCATGAGCGGTTCTCCGCCGGTTATCACCGCGCAGGGAGCGCCCGATGCCGCCGCCCGTGCGACCACCTCGCCGATGTCGGTGTACGGGATTCCGCCGGCGTTCCACGTATATTTGGCGTCGCACCACGGGCATCTTACGTCGCATCCGGCCAGGCGGATGAAATAGGCGGCCCGCCCCGTGTTATGGCCCTCTCCCTGTATCGTGTAGAAGTCTTCCGCAACGGGCAGCGCCCGTCCCGTCCGCAGCTGTCCGCTCCCTGCGGCGTGCGGCGTTTCGCCGCAGCGGGTAGCTTCCCTTCCGTCCCCTGCGACCTGTTCCTCAGCCTTCATCTGCGAGTTTGTAAATATCGCGCAGGTTCCGGCCCAGCCCTTCGTAGTCGAGGCCGAATCCCACGATGAAATCATTCGGCAGCTCCATGGCCGCGTAGCGTATCGGCAAGCGGAGGCGGTATGCCGCCGGTTTGAACAGCAGTGCGGCTATTTCGAGCGAGGCCGGCCCCATGGCAGACAGCGAAGCAGTCAGGGCGCCGATGCTCCCGCCCGTTTCCACGATGTCTTCGACAACCACCACATGCCGGCCCGCAATATCTTCCGTCAGTCCGAGCACTTCCGTGACCGTTCCCGTGGATGCGGTGCCGCGGTAGGAGGAGAGACGGACGAACGATACCTCGCACGGGAAGGTGAGCCGTTGCAACAGTTCGGCGAAGAACATGAACGCTCCGTTGAGCACGCCCACGAAAAGGGGAATGCCCCGGCTTCCGTCGCCGTAATCGGTATTTATCCTTTCCGCCAGCGCGTCGATGCACCCGACGATTTCGTCGTGCGGAATGGATAATTCGAACGTCTTGCCGCGCAGCCGGACGCGGGAACTGTCGCTGTACATCGTAACGATAATTAAGTAAATTTCGGTTTCCCGAACGTTTTCCGGCACCAGATATGCCGGAAACGGATATCTTTGCGCAGGCGGAACCTCCGTGTCTGCAAAAGTAATAATAAAACTTCGGGCGCGGGCAACTTTGCAGGATTTTTGAAGTCGGTCCGCCGTAACCGTATCGACAAGAGTGATGACAGCCGAGGTAGGACATGCCCTGTTGCTGAGCCTGATGGCGGGGTGCGCCACGGGTATAGGCAGCGCAATCGCCTTTTTCGCCCGGAAGACCAATACGAAATTCCTTTCGTTTTCCCTCGGTCTTTCCGCAGGGGTGATGATATACATATCGTTCATGGAACTGCTGTACAATGCCCGGCAGCAGCTCGACCTGATAACGGGCGACCCCTCGCAGGGCGGACTGATAACGGCCGCAGCGTTTTTCGGGGGCATTTTCGTCGCCGGGCTTATCGACAAGTTCATTCCCGACACCGAGAATCCCCACGAACTGCACAGCGTGGAGGAGATAGGAGGAGCCCTTAACCCGGAACATACGCACCGGCTCCGGCGCATGGGTATCGTCACGGCGCTCGCCATCGCCATCCATAATTTCCCGGAGGGCATCGCGACGTTCGTATCGGCGCTCGATTCGGCCCAGGTGGGCGTGGCCGTTGCGGTCGCCGTAGCCATCCACAACATTCCGGAGGGGATTGCAGTTTCGGTGCCCATATATTTTTCTACGGGCAGCCGGAAAAAGGCTTTCTGGTTCTCCTTTGCGTCGGGGCTCGCCGAACCGGTCGGCGCCGTGTTCGCATACCTGCTCTTGATGCCTTTCCTGACGCCGTTGTTGATGGAATGCACGTTTGCGGTCGTCGCCGGCATCATGGTGTATATTTCCCTCGACGAACTGCTCCCGGCCGCCCACCAGTACGGCCACAGCCATCTGGCCATCTACGGGCTCGTGGCGGGAATGGCGGTGATGGCGCTCAGTCTGTTGCTGCTGGCTTAAAAAAGAAGAAACATGGTGAAATGGTTCAAGTCGCTCTCCCGGCAGGAAAAGATGATGGCAGTACTCATCGTGCTGCTGCTCGTCGGAGTAATCCTGCGTTGGGACAATGTGAAAAGGAAGGCGCTCGTCTGGTTCCGCGCGGATGAACTCGTGGAGCAGCAAAAGGCCGCTTCGCCCGCCGCGGATACCGCTGCCCTGCGGCACGTCGTACCCGACGGAACGTCCGAGAAGTGACCGGAGGCCGGAACCGCGTCCCGTTGCGGGAGTGCCGGAGGTCAGCCGATGTCCTTGGCGAAGACGGCCCGCCGTTTGTGCAGCACCTTCTCGAAGTTGCTCCAGAGGGCCCGGATGCGTTGGTTGTCGATTAGTTCGGGGTTGCTCTCTGCGTATATCGTGCCGAGCTTCTGGAACTGCGGAATCATTTCGGTGAAGAGCAGAGCCGCCGCACCGATGTTCTGTGCGCTGGGGTGGGCGGCTATCAGCATCAGGTCGCATACTTCCGCCCTTTTCGATTTCAGTGCCCGCAACAGGTGCCAGGCTCCCAGCGGAAACATTCGTCCCCGTGCCTTCTGCATCGCCCGCGAAAGCGAGGGGAGGGCTACTCCGAATGCCACGAGTTCGTCGTTTTCGTCGGCGATGAGCGTGACGAGCTCGATACGCAGCAGCGGTACGTATTTGCGGATATAATAGTCAATCATCTCCTCGGTCAGTTCCGAGAAGCCGTAAAGCTCGGAATAGGTCACGTTCAGAAGCCGGAAGAGCTTGTGACCGTATCCCTGTTTCACGATGTCCGAAATCTTTTTGAAACGGAGTACCCTGAAACCGTATTTTTGACGTACCGTTTCCGCGATGCGCCGGTATTTGTCGGGGATTTCGCCGGGAATGGATATTTTGTATTCCACCCATTCGGCGTCCTTGCGGAAACCCATTCGCCGGAGGAATTCCGGGTAATAGGGATGGTTGTAGATGCAGGCTATGGTGCTGAGTTCGTCGAAGCCGTGTATCAGCATGCCTTCCGGGTC
Source organism: Candidatus Tidjanibacter gallistercoris (assembly GCA_019114205.1). Classification (GTDB taxonomy): domain Bacteria; phylum Bacteroidota; class Bacteroidia; order Bacteroidales; family Rikenellaceae; genus Tidjanibacter; species Tidjanibacter gallistercoris. The sequence goes on from DXFY01000008.1 coordinate 10,494, forward strand.
GAAATCGGTGAATCCGAGGGGGCCGTGTATGGCGCGCATGCCGCGTTCCCTTCCCCAGCGTTCGACCGTGTCGAGCAGCGCCTTCGCCACCTCGAAATCTTCGATGAAGTCGATGAAGCCGAAGCGGACGAACTCCTTGCCCGTCTTGCGGTTGCTGACGTGGTTGATGATAGCTGCCACCCGTCCGACGACCCGCCCGTCGCGACGGGCGATGAATACCTGATGGTCGTATACGTCCAGCGCCGGATTGCGCCCTTCGAGCAGGGCTTCGATTTCGTCCGCATACAGCGGCGGAACCGCATAGGGATTGTCCGCGTAAAGCTGAATCTTGAACTTTATGAATTCCTTCAGTTCCTTCCGGGTGGAAACGGGGCTGACTGTAATCATAATCGGCGATGCTGTATGTTTGGCGGTTAGCAGTGATACCGGCCTGTAAAAATACGAATAATATTTCAGGTTGTTCTCGAATACGGCAGGCATCGCGTTTTCGAGTATTTCCGGGAGGGGAGGAGGCGGCATGTCCGCAGCGGGAGGATGGTGCGTTTTTCGGACGTACCGTCGCGGCGGAATGCCGACAGATGCGGCATGCCGTAAAAGAGAAACGCCGCATTTCATGCGGCGTTTCCTGTCGTTTCCGGGCAGGGGAGCGTCATTGTTCCACCCATACGAGCCGGGAGATATCGTAACCGATGCCCTTGGCTATGTCCAGGTATTTATTCTTTACCTTTTCGGGCATCGTTTTTTCGCGCGAAAGCAGCCACATGTAGTCCAGGTTGCGGCCTATCACCAGCGCGTATTTGTAGTCGGGGTCGAGGGCCGCCACGTTGTAACCCGAATAGAACGGCCCGAAAAACGATACCTTGAGCATGGCCACGTCGGGTTCCTCCACGAAGACGGCTTTGCCTGCAGATTCTTTCCATTTGCCCTTTTTGGCGTCGTATCCCCGGTTGATGACATGGATGCTGCCGTTGTCGTTGAGCGAGTAGTTGGCCGTGGTTTTACTGAGCCCCTTTTCGAACTTGAAGTCGAAACGGGCTATTTCGTACCAGGTGCCGAGGTATTTGTCCGCATCGAACGGGGTGACGGCATAAGCTCCCTCCGGAATGGTGCGCCGGTTTTTGACCGAGAAGGCCGAAGCGACGAGCCCTATGGCTATGAGCGCGCCCGTGCCGATAATGAGATGTTTGCTTTTCATAACGTATTTCATTTGGTTGTTGTTATCGAACAATCAAATAGCCTGCCATGAGGTCGGGCGGCCGCAAAAAAATGGCGCCGCCTCCCGTTCGCAGTAGAAGCGTTCCGTTCCGGCGCGACAGCCCGGTATACGAATTCCGGAAAGGATGACCCGGTTTGCGGTTTCTGCACGGCACCGCAGGGTTCGGCGGAGGAATTGAGTAACTTTGCACACAGTAAATACGTACCTTGCCATGGAAAACGAAATCATTCAGTTGGACAGCATCGATGCCTACAACAGGCTCTACGGGCTGACGACCTCCCATCCCCTCGCGGCGGTCATCGATTTGACGAAGGCTTCGGGAACGGTCAATCACGTCAGGATGAACTACGGGTTGTATGCCCTGTTCCTGAAACAGGGGGTGAACTGCACGCTGAAATACGGGCGGCGGAATTACGATTACCAGGAAGGGACGGTGGTGTGCTTCGCTCCCGGACAGCTCGTGGGCGTGGATTCCGAACAGGTCGAGCTGAGGCCCGAAGTGTACGGCCTGTTGTTCCATCCGGACCTTATTCACGGAACGGCGCTGGGTCGGAAGATGGACCGGTACACGTTTTTCTCCTATGCCCAGAACGAAGCGCTGCATCTTTCCCTGAAAGAGCGGGCGCTGTTCATGGACTGCCTGAACAAGATACAGGCCGAGCTGGAATATCCGGTAGACCGGCACAGCCGGGAGCTGCTCTCGGTGAACATCGAACTGCTGCTGGAGTATTGCCTGCGTTTCTACGACCGGCAGTTCTGTACGCGGGAGCGGGTGAACAGCGATATTCTCGACCGTTTCGAGGCGGCCCTGAACGACTATTTTCGCAGCGGAGAGGCCGGTGTCAGCGGTCTTCCTTCGGTGCGGTATTTCGCTGAGAAGGCCTGCCTGTCTCCGGGGTACTTCGGCGACCTCGTGAAAAAGGAAACGGGCAAAACGGCTCAGGAATATATTCAGCTGAAAATCGTGGACCTGTCGAAAGAGTACTTGCTCGGTACGGGACAGACCGTCGGCCAGATTGCCTATACGCTCGGCTTCCAGTATCCGCAGCATTTCATCCGTCTGTTCAAAAAGCAGGTCGGATGTACGCCCAACGAGTTCCGGACGCGGAACTGAACAGGAGGGCAGGAGCGGATGGGACCGTCGTTTCCCGCCTCCTGTGAACCCCTTTCCCGGCTGCGGACGGGAGCCTGCTGCGATGCGGACGGGCGGAGGAAAGCCGTATGCCGTGGGGGAGGCCGTTACCGAACGGTTCTCTTTTCCGGGACGAACAGTCCGGTCGTGTCCGCTTTTTCCAGCAGCAACAGTTTCAGTTTCCGGTCGGTGCCGCCTGCATACCCCGTCAGGCTGCCGTCGCTGCCGACCACTCGGTGGCACGGAACAAGAATGCTGACCGGATTGTGTCCTACGGCGCCTCCGACGGCCTGGGCCGGTATGTGCGGTCGCCCTTCCCGCCGTGCGATTTCCCGCGCGATTGCGCCGTACGTGACGGTCGTTCCGTACGGTATCCGTTGCAGCATTTCCCATACCGCCATCCGAAAGGGGGTGCCGGTCAGGTGTACGGGCGGCATGAAGCCGGGTTCCCTGCCGCCGAAGTAACAATCCAGCCATTCCGCGGTTCGTTCCAGTACCGGAGACATGTCCCTCTTGCTGTCTGCCGGCAGGTTGGCTGCAAAATATTTTTGGTCTTCGAACCACAGGCCGGTAAGGCCCCCGTCATCCGCGGCCATGACGATAATGCCCAGCGGAGAGGAGTATTCGTAAACGCAGTGTGCCATGACGTCTGTTTTTATTTAAAGATTATGTCCGGAAGCGCCGTTGCCCTTTTCGTATCTTCGGACCAAGATAACGATTTATTAGCTATGGTGTTTATTCCGATAAGGCAAATCGATACGTTTATAAAGAATCATTATATGCGTCGCGTGTCATGCTGTCGGAATGTTTCGTATCTTTGCGCTGTTGCGCCAAGATAGGATGCGCCTCGGCAATACTATTCAAGTAAACT
>DXFY01000009.1 GCA_019114205.1 Candidatus Tidjanibacter gallistercoris
GGATGCCCTTCGGCGGGCGTCGTATAGAGAATTATTGCGAATTATCGTTCGGGATTATGGAAAATCCGAAAATTATAATTACTTTTGTGTCAATTGGAAAAATAGTGAACGTCAATGTCTGATACTTATGACAAGGTAGCGAAGAACATAAAACCCGGCTGGCTGAAAATAAAACTCCACAACGACGTGCGGTATGCCGATGTCTCGAAAATCGTGGAGAAGCACAGGCTGCATACGATATGCGACAGCGGAAAGTGCCCCAACAAGGCCGAATGCTGGAGCAGGAAGACCGCCACATTCATGATACTCGGCGACGTATGTACCCGTTCATGCAAGTTTTGTGCGACCAGAACCGGCAGACCGCTGCCTCCCGAACCCGGCGAACCCGAAGAGGTCGCCGAATCGATACGCCTCATGGGGCTGAAACACGCCGTACTCACTTCCGTGGACAGGGACGACCTGCCCGACGGCGGGGCGGCGCATTGGGCTGCTACGGTGCGCGCCATCCGCAAAGCCACGCCCGATACCACCATCGAGGTACTTATCCCCGATTTCGACGGACGCAAAGAGTTGCTCGATATCGTCATCGATGCCGCTCCCGACATCATAGGCCACAACATAGAGACTGTGGAGCGGCTTACGCCGCTGGTGCGTTCGCGTGCCCGGTACGGCACGTCGATGGAGGTGCTGCGCTACATCGCCTCGCGCGGAGTTATGGCCAAGAGCGGACTGATGCTCGGACTGGGAGAAACCGAGACCGAGATACTGGCGACGCTCGACGACCTGGCCGATGCGGGCTGCTCCATCGTAACGCTCGGACAATACCTGCGGCCTACCATGAAACACTACCCCGTGGCGGAATACGTCACGCCCCAGAAGTTTGCCATGTACGGCGACCTGGCGCGGATGCGGGGATTCAAGTACGTGGCGAGCGCCCCGCTGGTGCGTTCGTCCTACATGGCGGAAGAAGCGCTGCTTCATTTCAGAAAGGAAGACTGACCATGGAAACGCCGAAGGAAACAGTAATCTGCCGAAACCTGGGCGTTGTGGATTATGCCGGCTGCTGGGAACTGCAAAAACGGTTGTTCGCAGACCTGCTGGCATCCAAAAGCGGCGACGGACCGAAAGCGGAGCAATATTTGCTGCTGTGCGAACACCCGCCGGTTTATACACTGGGTAAAAGCGGCCACGAGGAGAACATGCTCGTGGCCGAAGATTTCCTTAAAAGCAAGGGTGCATCGTTCTACCGGATTGACCGGGGCGGGGACATCACGTTCCACGGGCCGGGCCAGCTGGTAGGCTACCCCATCCTCGACCTCGAAAGGGAAGGTATGGGACTCAGGGAGTATATACACTCCATCGAAGAAGCGGTCATCCGCACGGTAGCCGATTACGGCATCGAAGGTACCCGCGTCGCGGGGGCGGCGGGTGTATGGCTTACCGAGGGCGGCCCCATGCGCAAAATTGCCGCCGTCGGAGTACGCTCGTCGCGGTATGTGACGATGCACGGTTTCGCGCTCAACGTGAACACGGACCTTCGTTGGTTCGACTACATCAACCCGTGCGGTTTCCGGGACAGGGGGGCGACCTCCATCCGAAAGGAAACCGGAAAGGAAACGGAACTGCAGGATGTGGCACAGCGGTTCGCGGCGCACCTCGAAAAGATTATGAATATTGAAATAAAAATAGAAGATTATGCCTATCGAAAAACGTTGGGTAATCAAGCCTCAGGGTGACCCGCAGAAGGTGGACGAACTCGCCGCCGCTACCGGTATCCCGAAGGTGCTTGCGAACCTACTCGTACAAAGGGGCATAGACACTCACGACGAAGTTTCGAGGTTTTTCAGTCCGAAGCTGTCGGACCTGCACGACCCGTTCCTGATGAAGAATATGGAGCGGGCGGTCCGTCGGGTGGACGAAGCCGTGACACGCGGGGAGAAAATCATGGTTTACGGCGATTACGACGTGGACGGAACCACGGCCGTTGCTCTGGTGTACATATTCCTGCGCCAAATGGGAGTGGAGGACTTGCTTTTCTACATTCCCGACCGGTACACGGAAGGGTACGGCATCTCGAAACTCGGCGTCGATTATGCGAAGAAAAACGGGGTGAACCTCATCATCGCACTCGACTGCGGAATCAAAGCCGTCGAAAAAGTGGCCTATGCCAACCAGCTCGGAATCGACTTCATCATCTGCGACCATCACCTTCCCGGAGAGGAGATACCGGCGGCGGTCGCCGTCCTGGACCCCAAACAGCCGGGAGATGCCTATCCGTTCGATGAACTGTCGGGCTGCGGCGTGGGGTTCAAGCTCGTGCAGGGGTACTGCCTGTACAAGGGCATTCCGTTCGAAAACATCGTCGGACTGCTCGACCTGGTCGTGGTCAGCACGGCGGCGGACATCGTGCCGCTAGTGGGCGAAAACAGGATACTCGCGCACTACGGGCTGAAGAAGCTGAACGAGAAACCCCGCAAGGGGCTGCAATCCATCATCAAGATTTGCGGTCTCGAAGGCCATAAAATCACGATTGACGACATCGTGTTCAAGATAGGGCCCCGCATCAATGCGGCGGGCCGCATGGCCGTGAACCGGGAGGAGGACATGTCGGCCCCTTCGGGCGGACACGCCGCGGTGAACCTGCTCGTGGAACGCAACGAAGACCTCGCCGACGAATTCGGCATCTTCATCGACAGCAGCAACCAGGCACGCAAGAGCATCGACCGCTCCGTCACGCAGGAGGCGCACGACTATATTCGGAGCCATCCGGAATACAGCATGATGAAAAGCACGGTGATTTACAATCCCAAATGGATGAAGGGCATCGTCGGCATCGTGGCATCGCGCCTCATCGAAACCTACTACCGGCCGACCGTGGTGCTCACCATGAGCAACGGTTTCGTCACCGGTTCCGCCCGCAGCGTGCCGGGCTTCGACCTTTACCAGGCGGTGGAATCGTGCGCCGACCTGCTGGAGAACTTCGGGGGACACATGTACGCCGCAGGGCTCACCATGAAGCCGGAGAACGTGGAGGCCTTCATGCACCGTTTCAACGAATACGTCGAACGGAACATCGACCCCAACATGCTCGTTCCGCAGGTGGAAATCGACTCCGAACTCCTTTTCAGCGATATCACGCCGTCGTTCCGTGCATCGCTGGAGGCTTTCCAGCCGTTCGGGCCGGGCAATACGGCTCCCGTTTTCGTCACGCGCGGCGTGAGCAACCGGGGCGACGCGAAGCTCGTGGGGGCAGAGAAAGAACACCTGCGCATGGACTTGACGCAGAAACAAAAGCCCAACACGACCATCGGGGCAATCGCCTTCCAGCAGCCGACTTACCTTGAATGGATACGGAGCGGACGGCCCGTGGACGTATGCTATACGGTGGTCGAGAACCATTATCGCGGTAAGACGACGCCACAACTGCGCATCAAAGATATCAAAATCGTCCGCTGAACAGCCGGCGGGACAGGACGGCAGACCGATGCGCTTCCATGCGCCGCGGTCATGCGGGGCCTGAATCTGCATACCGCACGGGGGACTGCCTTTCATCGACAGTCCCCCGTGCGGTATGTCTGCCGTAACGGCCTTCTGCGACTGCACGAAAGTGCCCCGAAGGAGGACAGGGAATCCGGAACGGGTGTTTCGACAAACGGCATCCGGCAGCGGCGATTCCGAAAGGTGTACGGGCATCCGTAAAGGAGGCATTCATCTTCCGAACCGTATCCGTACGTTCGTTTGCCGGCCCCGAATATTGTACGGGGAGGGCAGCGATAAGATATACGAAACGTTGTCGGACGTTGCCGCACCGTCGCGGGCATGCGGATAACTCTGTCGGTTTCTGCTTTCCGTGGGACTGTTGCAGCCACAACTCATCCCGCGCCGCCGACGGACTTCGTCATCGTGCGATGCGGAGTTTCGGATTGTTTCGGACATCCTTTCGTCCCGGTGCCGCATGCGCCGGGAACAATACAGGTGTTTTATCGATGTTGGCCTTGTACGCGGATTTGTACGTGCGGTTGTCTGGAGGGAATTATTACGAAAACTCCTGTCGTTTCCGCTCTTCGTCCGCTGCGGGATTTTCCCTTCCGGGAAGCAGGTAGTCCGCATCCTTACCCACTGCGGTACGGAACGTGAAGAAACGGGCCGTCAGATAACTGTAAACCACTACCGCGGCATCCGTCAGCGGTCTTGCGAGAGGAGCGTACAGGTGGGCACCCTCTACGAACAGTTTCAACAGCAGGTAGTTGAGCAGTAGCGCCCCCGCCGTCTGCAAGACATAACGGAACAGTTGCCTGCCTCCGCTCAGGGTCGAAAGCGCAAACGTGACGTTCCGGTTCAGCCAGAAACCGGTAAAGAATGTGATGACGAACTGTACGGCCAGCGCCAGCACGTGCGGCGACATGACGACGAACCCTAAATCGAGATAGGCTCCCCGGATGACGTATTTGTAAAGGAGTGCATAGAGCAGCCAGCCCAGAAGCATGTTCGCTCCTCCGCAGACGATATAGCGGAATGTTTCGAGGGGAATCATCCGCCTCAAAGGTTTCGCATAGAAAAAATCTACCGCTTTCGTTATGGTTTCGGCCGCTTTCATTTGTCCTTTATAACCGGGTACCGCGCCGGATTGCCGTCCGTGCCGCTGCACCGTCCGGTCTTCCGTTCCGTCCAACGTGCGGCGTACCCGCGTACCGCACCGCTGCACCGCCGTCCGTTCCATTACCTTTTCCGCCGCCTGTCCGATTCCTCCTGCTTTGCATCAGGCCGTTTGGACAGTGGGCAGGATGCCTGCGGACTATCTTCGCCGGAATCCTTTTTCAGGTCTCTCCTCGATTTGTTTCAGTTGCTCTTGGGCGTCTACATATACTCCCTCGCTATCTTTTCTAAGGGTTTTTAAGAAATCTACCTTGTCCAGAGAAGCTTTCTGTTCCTGTACTGCCTGACGGAGTATTTCGAAGCGGGTCGGTCGGTCTGTTCCGCGAGCAATCAATACAGAATTAAGACTTTCAATATTAGACAATATGGTCAGTTCGTTGATACTTGCCATATCACGGATATTCTCTCCTTGCAAGGCCCGTTGCGGATTCGCTTCCCTCCATTGTTGTGCAGTACATCCGAATAATACGAGATTTAATAAATCCGCTTCGCTCGCATAAGCATAGATGTCTTTGGCATAAGTGCCCTGCGGAATAATAAAATTCTTAATGGCATCAGTGTGTACTACATAATTGACCTTTGTAAGCACCCTTTTTACATCCCATTCGAGACCGTATTGATTGCTTTCTATTTGTTTGAGGCGTTGATATTCTTTAACGATATATAATTTGAATACGGGGCTCAGCCATGTTCCGAATTCGAATGCAATGTCCTTTGCGCATAAGTTCCGCCTCCTCTTCCTGCTTTGGAGACAAGGCCGATAGCCCCCGTTTTTGCAATCCATTGCTTGGGGGTTAGTGTAAATCTGTTGAGGCCGGCCTGTTGCCGAAACCCCTCGAATTCGAGGGG
>DXFY01000010.1 GCA_019114205.1 Candidatus Tidjanibacter gallistercoris
TGCTGCGTTTGTCCATATTCTGTCTCTTCTTGGCTTTTGAACAAGAGAAAAATATAGCGTAACGAACGCTTTTTCAGTCTGTTCGCTACGCTTTACTCAAATTTGCTATTCCGTTAGGTGTTTATTTTATAATGTAGACGAACGAGATGCCTATCTTCGTCGGGCCGAAATAATGCTTGTGGTTGGTTCCGCGGAATTTTCCGCAGCTCACGCAGTCGTACCGGTCGTAATTGGTATAGGCATATCCCAGACCGACGGTAGCTTCGAGGTTCCATCGGCGTCCGATAATCCACGAATAACCGTAGGAAATCCCTACTCCGGCCGCCCAGCCTTGATATCGGTGGTCTTTGGTGGATGCGGGCCGGAAGGGAATGCGCACGTTACTCACGTTATACTCCCCGTACGCCGCATGCAGCCCGAAGAAGTGGCCGTTGAACCGTTCGCACAGCCAGTACCGGAATTCGGGCATGACCAAGAAATGTTTGATTTTCCGGTTGGACTCCTTATTCAGCGTCCAGAAATTATAACCGCCGCCGACCTCCAGCGTCGTCTGCGCCCCCAAACCGAATTCGAACGCCAGGTTGGGAGTAGTCGTGGCCCAATACGGGAGATTGGTCTTTACCGCGACCTTCTGGGCAACGGCGCCGCTGCAGCCCAGCATCATACCGAGAAAGAGCAACAAGGCAAACTTTTTCATATATCGGTGTTTTAATAATCCTCAAAAAACTTTTTTCGGCCCGCACGCCGGCTCCGCTGCGCACGACCTTTCCCCGCCTTCCTGCGAAAACGGAGCATAACAACAAATGAGTCAACAAGATAAAGTGGATTTGTACCGCTTCAAACGTTGGATAAAACAAGTATGAAGAAAAAAGCAGGGTTTAAACCCAAATCAACGGGCTTGAGAGGCCATGTATCTGCCTGGTTGAAAAAATGTTAATCTTTTGCTTTTTATAAATGCTTTTTCGTTGTTATATTTGTCGATGAAAATCAACGTTTTATCCAACATTTATTTCGCAGAATTCAAAACACGAGCCGAACGATATTCCCGTTCCGTCCTGTCGTATGCAGCAACCCCGTCCCAAGAGCCTCCGGTCCGTGTTTCAGTCCTCCGAATCCCGAAAATTCTCTGCTTTCCGCAGCAATTCAAATTCATTATTCAGAGTGCATTTATTATAAATTTCATCTGAAATACGCAAGACATCCACTACCGAAGCCCGAAACAGAACAAGATTCGACCGGCATATTATTTCCCAAAAACGAGAGAAGAAACGTTTGACGGAGTGCATGAAAGACATACCGCAACCGCTTCCGAACCGTTGCGGGCGGGTTACCGGTATAAAAAACCGCCCGCCTCCCATACCGGGCACGCGAGGTTCGGTACAGAAAACCGACGGAACCCGTCACACTAAAAATGGTACGGAAATGACGGAACGAATCGTTCCGGAAAACAAACGGAGCCCCGCCCGATAAGGACGAGGCTCCGAAACGGTACGGATACCCTGCTGCATACGGGCGGCCGTCGCAAACCGAATCCGGTAAAAGCCGGTCAAGCCACGTCACAGGAAACGGACAAGGGTAACGCGGATACGGCACGCCGCAGCCGTAACCGGTCTTATACGATATTTCCTGTGAAAGGTGCGGGGAAACGCCGTGCCCCGGCAGGGGAGCGGGACATGCCCCTCGGGCAAAGCGGCGCGTTGCAGCCGACATCCCCACGAACATCCATGCCGGGGCGTTATCCGCCCGCAGCACGCCGGCGTGCGAACTCCATCACGTTGGACGGCGGACGACCGTTTTCCAGTTCGTTTTTCATAAAATCCATGTAAGGCGTAACATGCGCGAAGAAACGGCGGTATCCGGCGCAGAGATAATTCAGTCCGCGTTCACCGGTTTCGCTCACGGCAATCCGGTTTTTCGGACACTCGCCGTTGCATGCGAACAGATAGCGGCACTCCCTGCACTGCGCAGGCAGCCGGTCGCGCTTGTTCCTTCCGAACTCGGCCTGCCGTTCGGAGTACATCATCTCCACGAGCGTTTTGTCGCCGATATTGCCGAGCCTGTATTCGGGATACACGAAATGGTCGCAGGAATAGACATCGCCGTTGAATTCCATCACTCCGGCCGTACCGCAGCAGGGTGCGAGCGAACACATGCCCGGCTCCTCTCCCACCCAGTTGGCGAGCGTCGCATCGAAATACTGGACGAAATAGTCACCGACATCCCTTTTCACCCATTCGTCGAACACCGCCACGAGGAACGCCCCCCACTTTTCGGGCGTGACGTTCCACGGTGCGGGCCGTCCATCCACGGTTTCCACGATGGGCGAGAACTGGATGTATCGGCATTCGTTCCGGCGGAAAAAGTCGTAAAACTCCAAAGGGCATTCCGCATTGCAGTCGTTCACCACCCCCATGACGTTGAAATCCACGCCGTACCTGCGCAGCAGGTCGATGCCCTTCATCACCCTGCCGAACGAAGGGCCGCCGCCGGCCATGCGCCGGTACCGGTCGTGGCACCGTTCCGGGCCGTCGACGGAGATTCCGACAAGGAAATCGTGCTCCTTCAGGAACCTGCACCACTCGTCGTTCAGCAGCGTACCGTTCGTCTGAATGCTGTTCTCTATGATATGCCCGCGGGCATATTTGCGCTGAAGGGCCAGCGCCTTTCTGTAAAACCCGATACCCCGCAGCAGGGCCTCTCCTCCGTGCCATGTGAACATGACGTGCCGCATGGTCTGGGCGCCCAGGTACAGGCGGGTAAACTCTTCCAGCACTTCGTCGGACATCATGAAGTCTCTCCGGCCGGGATATACATCCGTTTTGGAAAGATAGTAGCAATAATCGCACCGCATGTTGCAGGCAGGCCCGGCGGGCTTGAGCATCACGTACAGCGGAAACGAAAAGGGATATCGACTCTCCTGCATACCGTTATCGCAGCGCGTGCCGCACCGCGGGGTACGGCACGCGACGTTCCGTCATTCTTCGGAGCGCTGCTTCCGTTCCAGCGCATCGTGAATATTGCTTTTGAGAATATCCAGCCAGTCGATTAAGGGATAGACATTGTTTTTCCTCGCCTCCTGCTCAAATACGGCCTTCAGTTCCTCCAGCTTTTCGGGGTAACGTTCCGAGAGGTCGTTCACCTCGGTGAAGTCCTCCTCCAGATTGTAAAGGGACCACTTGTCGGTATCGAAATCCGGCAGGAGCTGCCTGCTCACCGACGGAAGCCGTATGGCCATGGAGTTGTCGGGGTAATGGGTGGCCGACGCCTTCCACCCGTCCTTGTAAATCGCCCGTGCGCCGTAAAGGTAATAATATTGCACGTTGTGGTGCGACGGCGCATCGGCATCGTCGAACGAATCCAGAAACGAAACGCCCTGTATGGGGTCCTGAGGTATGTTCCGTATATACTCCGGCTGCGGAACGCCCACGATTTCGAGCGTTGTGGGCAGAATGTCGGTTACGTGCAGATACTGGTTCCGGATTCCTCCCGCATCCTTTATGCGGCCAGGATAATAGACGATGAGCGGATTGTGCACCGCCCCTTCGGCATTGGCGTCCTGTTTCCACATCCGGAAGGGCGTATTCATGGCCTGCGCCCATCCCACGGGATAGTTGTCGAACGAGGTGGGGCGCCCTATTTCGTCCATGCGCGACAGATTGTACTGCAGCCGTTCGGCATCGGTCGGTTTCGACCTTCCGCCCTCCGGGTCGGTAATCGAACCGAGTACCGCCGATGCGGTCGATTCCGAGGTCGCCAGCGGGTCGTCGCTCGGCACGCTCGTTCCGAACAGCGTTCCCTCCTTGCTGCCGCCGTTGTCGCCCACCATCAGGAAAATCACCGTATTGTCGAGCTGCCCGGTCTGCTGCAGGTAGTCCACCAGCCGTCCTATCTCGTAATCGGTATATTCCAGAAATCCAGCATAAACCTCCATGTACCGTGCGAACAGTTTTTTCTCCTCTTCGGAAAGAGCATCCCACTCCTGTACGATTTCATTCCGTTCCGGGAGTTTCGCATCGGCCGGTATCACGCCGAGCCGCTTCTGGTTCCGGAATACCTTTTCGCGGTATACGTCCCATCCTTCGTCGAACTTTCCCCGGTACTTGTTGCTCCACACCGTATCCACCTGATGCGGCGAATGAGTGGCGCCCGGAGCGAAATAAAGGAAGAAGGGCTTGTCCGGCGCCGCTTCGTGCTGTCTGCGAATGTATTCGATGGCCTTGTCCGTCAGTTGGGCATTCAGGTGGCGCCCGTCGGGCTCCACCGGTTCGTGGTTCTCCATCAGGTCCGGCGCGTACTGGTCCGTCTTGTTGCCCAAAAAGCCGTAGAAATATTCGAACCCCCTGCCCGTCGGCCAGCGGTCGAAAGGCCCTGCGAACGACTCTTCCGTATCGGGGAGCACGCCCCACTTGCCGACACAGAACGTACTGTAACCGTTATCTTTCAGTATTTCGGACGCGAATCCCTTTTTCGGAGGAATGATGCCGTCGTATCCGGGAAAGCCGAGTGCGGAGCTCCGCTGCGGAAAACTGCCCATGTGCACGTCATGATGGTTGCGCCCCGTCAGCAGCGAGGCCCTTGTGGGGGCGCTGATGCCGGTCGTATGGAAATTGGTATAGCGCAAGCCACCGTTGGCGAGCCGCTCCATCACGGGTGTATGCACCAAGCCGCCGAATGCGCTCGACGCTCCGTATCCCACGTCATCCAGCAAAATCCAAATCACGTTGGGCGCACCTTCGGGAGCCGCCGGAGGTTCGGGAAACCACTGTTTCGACTCCTTGTACGTATCCCCTATCACCCCCCGGTACTCCTCCTGCGGGGGTATGTTCTGCGCGGCAGCTTCTCCGACCGCCACGCCGCCGGCCGTCATAGCCAGAACGGCCAGCCCTTTTTGCGTAAGATGCTTCATCATGCCTTTTGAAGAACGATTGAATAAACCGGTTGCATACGGCAGGGCCGCAACAACGGTGCCGTCCGGGAAAACGAACCGCCGCGGACACCACTCCCTGCCGAGCCGACGTTCCTGCCGACGGCAACCTAACGCAGAATTCCGTCCGGTATTGCTTCCGAATGCAAAGCTAAACAAAAAACGGAAAGAGCGGTGCCCCGGGTACGGGCAGTTCGTGAAGACGCCGGGCAGCGGCCGCAACACGACTGCACAGGAACGGGACATTCCGGGACAGAGTACGATTTTGAAGAAAATCCGGAAAATAATCGATAGCTTTGTCGCTGCAACCAAGGAGAAGACGATGAAAAACGAGCATGAAAAATTGAAAGAGGAAGCCCTCAGATATCATTCCGAAGGGCGTCCCGGCAAACTGGAAGTAATTCCCATCAAACCCTACAGCTCGCAGAAAGACCTGTCGCTGGCCTACTCCCCCGGCGTAGCGTACCCCTGCCTCGAAATCGAGAAGAACCCCGACGACGCCTACAAATACACATCGAAAACGAACCTCGTGGCCGTCGTTTCGAACGGAACGGCAGTACTGGGCCTCGGCGATATCGGAGCGCTGGCAGGCAAACCCGTCATGGAAGGTAAGGGACTGCTGTTCAAAACGTTCGCCGACATCGACGTATTCGACATAGAAGTGGATACGCGCGATGCGGAAGAGTTCATCCGCACGGTCAAGAACATCTCGCCCACTTTCGGAGGCATCAACCTGGAAGACATCAAGGCTCCGGAATGCTTCCTCATCGAGGAACGCCTGCGCGACGAACTCGACATCCCGGTGATGCACGACGACCAGCACGGTACGGCCATCATCTCGTCGGCGGCGCTGCTCAACGCGCTGGAAGTGGCCGGCAAGGAAATAGGCGACGTGCGTGTGGTGGTGAACGGCGCAGGAGCCGCCGCCATCTCCTGTTCCCGCATGTACCTCACGCTGGGCGTAAAACCCGAAAACCTCGTCATGTGCGACAGCAAGGGAGTGATTCGGCGCGACCGGCCCGGACTGGGCGGCATGAAGGCCCGCTTCGCGACGGACCGCGACGTGCACACGCTCGAAGAGGCCCTGAAAGGGGCGGACGTATTCCTCGGACTCTCGGTGGCCGATGTGCTCACGCCCGACATGGTGCGCTCCATGGCCGCCAATCCGATTGTTTTCGCGCTGGCCAATCCCCATCCCGAAATATCCTACGAACGGGCCATCGCTTCGCGCAGCGATATCATCTTCGCCACAGGCCGCTCCGACTATCCCAACCAGGTGAACAACGTGCTGGGATTCCCCTACATTTTCCGCGGAGCGCTCGACGTACGCGCCCGCAAAATCAACGAAGAAATGAAAGTGGCCGCCGTACATGCGCTGGCAGCGCTGGCCAAAGAGCATGTCCCCGACATGGTGCTGACCGCATACAACAAGGAACGCATCGAGTTCGGCCGCGAGTACCTCATTCCGAAAGCCCTCGACCCCAGACTCATCACCGAAGTGACGTGCGCGGTGGCGCAGGCGGCCATGGATTCGGGCGTCGCCCGGCAGCCGATTGCCAACTGGCACGCCTACCGTGCGGCGCTCGTCTGCCGCACCAAGGTGGTGCACCGGCTGGCGACGATGGCCGCAGCCGGCGGGATGGAGTGCGAAATCCCCAACGGCCGGTAACGGGAAAACTGCCATTCCCGAATCCCCGATGCAGCGGTACGCCCCGACCTTCCGGCCCCGGACGTACCGCTGCTGCCGTTATGCCGAAAGCATGCTTCCGGAGGATGAACCGCACCCGGCAAAATACCTATTTCTTGCTATTGTTCCGCCCTCCCTTTACGCTTTCCTTTGTCGGTTGCAAACCGTCCCCGTCAGGACAAAGCCCGCGACAGCGACATGTATCCGGTCATCCGATGCGAAAACATAACGCACTATTACGGCGAAAGGCTTATATACGAGAATCTACGTTTCGATGTGGAACAGGGCAGCATCGTCGGACTGCTCGGAAAAAACGGCACCGGTAAGACCACCATCATCAACATCCTCAACGGATACCTGAAGCCCACGGCCGGGACTTGCCGGATATTCGGCGAAACGATGGATGCGCTCTCCCCCCGCACGAAGGCCCGCATCGGCCTGCTGCTTGAACGGCACATCCAGCACGATTGCTTCAACGTCTCTCAGATAGAACGATTCTACGGCAGCTTCTTCCCGCACTGGAGGCGCGACGCCTACTACGAACTGCTCCGCAAGCTGCAGGTAACGCCCGCCCAGAAGCTGAGCACCATGTCGTGCGGACAACGCTCGCAGGTAGCCTTGGGACTGCTCTTCGCACAAGACCCCGACCTGTTCATCCTCGACGACTTCTCCATGGGACTCGACCCAGGCTACCGCAGGCTTTTCGTGGAATATCTGCGCGAATACGTCCGGGCGGAAGGGAAGACGGTTTTTCTGACTTCGCACATCATACAGGACATGGAAATGCTCATCGACGACTGCATCGTTCTGGACTACGGGGGTATCCTGCTGCACCGTCCCACGCGCGAAATACTCGACGGCTTCCGGCGCTACCGGTTCGATGCGCCCGGACCGCTCCCCGCCCGCATCGACGGATTGTGGAACATCGCGCAGACGGGCGGGCGATGGGAAGCCTATTCGTTCCTCGGCCCCGAAGAGACGGTCGCTCTGCTGGCACCCTACGGGGTACAGAAGGCGGAAGCCGGGCAGCTCACGCTCGAAGACGCATTCATCGGACTGACGGGAAAATACTGAAACGGAAATGACAAAGGCACTGTTTTACAAGGAGTGGATAAAGACGCGCAGGAGCGTATTGCTCATCGTCGCGGTCATGGCCGCCGGCGCAGCGTACTCGTTCGTCAATACGGCCCAGACCTTCCGCGTACACGGGGCCGTACAGGTATGGAACGCCGTCATCGTCAAGGACGCGGCGGTACTTCCGGAACTTCTGCGGTGGCTGCCGGCCGGCGCGGGCATCCTGCTGGCTCTGTCGCAGTTCGTCCCGGAGATGACCGGCAGCAGGCTCAAGCTGACGCTCCACCTGCCTCTTCCCGAAGGGCGGATAGTCGCCACGATGCTCGGCTACGGAATCGCCGTGCTCGCAGCGGTATTTCTCGCGGCGTATGCGGCCGTCACGGCGGGCATAGCCATCCGCTATCCGGCGGAAACGGTACGCAATACGGTCGTGGACGCGGCCCCATGGTTTCTGGCGGGCCTTTTCGCCTACCTTGCCGCCGCGGGGATATGCCTCGAACCTTCCTGGAAATACCGCCTCTCCTGCACAGCGGCTGCGCTATGCCTCGCTCCCGCATTCTTCATCGACGCTCCGGCGGGAGCCTATGCCCCCTGTATCCCGTACTTGTCGCTGCTGATAGTCCTCTGCTGTGCCTTTCCCTTCCATTCGACGGCAAGGTTCAAGGACGGAGCACGGTAAACGAAATGAAGGAAAGGCCATGAAACACCGCAAACTGACCTATTCGGCAATGCTCCTATGCACGACGCTCGCCTTCCTGTGGGCGCTGCCTGCACTGGTGCGAAAGGCGACCTATACGCCCGACGACTATCCGTTCGTCTATTACGGTGCGGTCATGAAGGGTTTCGGCCTCATCGACTACCGGAACAAGGAGCTTCCGCTGGCCGACCTGACCGGCAACCGCTATACGCCGCAGCAGTTCGATTCGCTGATGCCCATGCTCAACTACCGCCAGCTCATGTCCGACGGACGGCTGCCCGACAGCATGGGCGGTTACGAAATCACCCCGCGGCTGCTGCGGATGACGACGGTAGTCTTCCGCCGCGACCCGGCGGAAGAGTCCGCACCGGGCCCCGGCCTTTACGTGCTCTTCGAATCCATGCCCCGAAGGGTGGGCCTCGAAGTCCCGCCCGACGTATTCCGGTTCCGCGACGATATCGCGTTCATCGACGCGGCAACCAACCGGGTGGACCGGGAGAAAAGCGAAACGTTCCGCCGCGCATGCGACAAGGCCGGCTTCCGCTTTCCCGCCCGCTGGGCATCGGGAAATCCCACCCCGCGCAAGGCGTACGACGAAGGCTATTTCTGCCTCGACGACAGGGGGCACCTCTTCCATTTGAAAATGGTGAACGGCCGGCCCTATGTACGCGACACGCATGCGGGCGACGATATCGACATCCGTTCCTTCTCCATGTACGAAGCGCCCGACCGACGTTTCTACGGCTTTATCTTCGACCGGCAGGGCGGCATCCACATTCTGGAAAGCGACGATGCCGGCGGATACCGTCCGCTGAAACTCGACATGCCTCCCGTTAATCCCCGCACGGAAAAGGTGACGGTCATGGGCAACCTGTTCTACTGGACGGTCACGGTGGATGCACCCGGAGGGCGCCGCTACTATGCGCTGGATGCCCCGACGCTCCGGCAGGTAGCCGCCCATTCCATTGTACGGCAGGAAGGGCGCTGGGACAGGATTTCGCATCTGCTCTTTCCCGTCATCCTGAACCTCCGGCACGACGACACGGAATACATCGTACCGCGCTTCGCCTTTACAGGCTTCACGGCCCTGGGTGCCAACCTGCTCGCGGCCGTCACGGTATGGCTGCTGGCGACCGGATGCCGCCGGAAACGGTATGCGCTCGCCTGCTACGTACTCGTGACGGGACTCGCCGGCCTCCTCGCCGCGGCTATCCTGCCCGGTTTCCGGCGAAGGAACCCGGAACGCAGCAAAACCGAAAACGAACCGATTAACAAACATAAGCGATGAAAAAAACATTACTATTCGCCGCAGCGCTATGCCTGCTGGCATCCTGCGGCAACAATGGACGGAGCACGATGAAAACCTCCGACACGGCTGCAGCACCGGCGGCACCGGCACCCGCCGCCGTCACTGTATACGAAGTGGGCGACCTGCTCCGCGAAGCGGACGGACTCGTCGGGAAAACCGTGACGGTACGCGGTTATGTCACCCATACCTGCAAACATTCGGGCAAACGGTGCTTCATCGTCGGCGACGACCAGAAGACCTCGCTGCGCGTGGAGGCCAAAGGCAGCATCGGCGGCTTCAACCGCGAACTGATAGGTTCGCAGCTCGACATCACGGGAATCCTGCGCGAGAACAGGCTCAGCCGCGAATACCTCGACCGCATGGAGAAGGACCTCAACGAAAAGAAAATAGAGGAAGACGGCTCGGCGGAGACCTGCGAAGCCGAACTGGCCAACATCGACGGCATGAAGGCCTGGATGAAGGAACACGGCAGGGATTACTACTCGGTATACTACCTCGACGGGGAAGATTATGAAGTCGTGGAGTAACAGGGCCGTGCGCTGGCTGCGCGTCGTGCACCGCGACCTGGGTTACCTCATGGTGGGCATCTGCCTCGTTTACGGCATATCGGGAATGATGCTCAACCACATGAACGGCCGCGACCCGGCCTACAAGAGCACCTATCGGGCTGTCGAACTCCCCGCGGGACTCGACGACGGCGCGCTGGCCGAAGCATGGCGCGGCACGGAGGGTCTTCCCGTGCTGAAGAATACCATGCCCATAGACGAACGCCATACGCGTCTCATGCTCGACGGCGGACTGGGCGTATACGACAGCGATACCGGCACGGTCGATTACGAACTGCACCGGAAACGACAGTTGATATACTGGGTGAACAAGCTGCACTACAACCGGATAAACGGCTGGAGCATCATGGCCGACCTGTTCGCCGTATCGCTCATCTTCTTCGCCCTGTCGGGCATCTTCATGCTGAAGGGAAAGAACGGACTGGCCGGACGCGGCAAATGGTTCCTACTCGCCGGGCTGCTCATTCCGGTCTGTTACGTGCTCTTTTCATAGCCGGCGGCCGATGCAGCGCAACACGCAGACAGGGGTACGGTCGAGACCGTACCCCTGTCTGCGTCGCAGGAGAACCCGTACCTAACTTATCGTCACGATTTGCACGGGCTGTTCCTTCGTCCGGTCGAGCGGCACGGCCCGATAGCTTACCGAAGCGAAATCAATCGAACGCAAATCGAACGCCCGAATGCTGCTGTCGTACATCGTACGGTAATAGATAATGCGGTTTTTCACGTCGGTCACGGCCGTCCACTGCGTGGCGCTCGGAATATCCGTAGCTTTCTTGCCGCGGTCGGTTTCGATGCCTATCGGAATATCGAAATTGTTCAGGATGTGGAAACACTGCATGACCGCATCGCGAGCGGTAGCCTGCTGCGGAGCGGAGGCCTGGTAGAAGGCCGCACGCACGAAACGCGACGGGGGCGTTATGTCGCCGGGGATGCCGAGGAATCCGCTGCCCGCACCGAAAGGACTCAGTTTGAGCGCACCGAGCATTTGCGAAGGAGCCGCGCCGGGATAGAGGTTGACGTAATTGTTCAGGTTGGTCAATTGCCATGTAAAACCGGGAGCATTGGTCAGCACGCCGAGTTCGTTCTCATAGAACATCGGACGGCCGTCGATGATTTCCAGTACGAGCTGGCGGCCCGAGGCATCCGCAAAACGCCAGTGTACGGTAGAAGCATCGGGATAGGCCGCTATCACATGTACCTGCTGCACGGCGGCCTTCACCTCCTCCACATCCTTGCAACTTCCCAGAATCCACGGAACGAGCTGCAGGTCGGAAATACTCGCAGCCTTTTTCGCGGCGTCGAACGCCTCGTATGCTCCGTAGCCGGGAAAATAGAAGAGCCCCGCGGAAAGTCCCGCTTCGTTGAGTCCCTCCGCAACGAATTCCTTCTGCTCGACCGACATGCCCACATAGCCGTAACGGGCGGTGAACTCCATGCCGTCGGTACCGGACGGGGTCAGGGAACGCTGAACGAATCCCCGCGGAACCACGACATACTGGCTGTTGAGGTTGCTTCCGCCCCACTCTATCGTGCGCGCCACGACATACGCGCCATCCGCCGCCTTCAATGTAATACCGGTGCAGGCTTCCGTCTCCTGCGGCAGAACGACCGCCGCGGCAATCGCCAGCATAACCAACATTTTTCGTTTCATAATACGGTAAGAATTTGATTCGACACATGCGGCCCCGTTCCGCACTTCGGGAGCCGTCGGGACGTCCGCATCCGGTACCATGCAAATATTCCGCCGGAATGGCGCGACACCCTGCGAAGCGACGGAGAAAAACACGGAAACGGTTTCTCGGCCCCTGCCGACACGCTGCCGGAAGGACACAGCACGAAAAAAAACCCGGACGGGTGTCGAACCGTCCGGGACAATCGCAAAACCGGCCGCAGCCGGACGCCTATTTGGCGCTGTCCTTCACGCAGCGCACCTGTTGACCGGCATAAATCGGCACATAGGCCACGTTGATGCGCCCTTCGGGATACACCTTGGTGAAAGTCGTCATCATCGCGAAGAACTGGTAATAGGTCACGCCTCCTGAAACGAGCTGTTTGTAAGGCGTGGACGACATGATGTAGGTGAGGGCGAGCTCGCCGTAATGCTCCTCGCCGAGCGAGTTGTTGGCCGAATAGAGCTGCGTGGCCTGGTAGCTGGTCGAAGTGGCGCCGTTGTTTATCTTCCACATGCGTACGCCGGATTTCACATAGTTCCAGCCTGCCGCATCGAACAACGGCATCTTGCCGCCGCCGTAGGTCTTGTCATAGAACAGCGCATCTTCATTCACCTGATTGCCCGTTTCGCCCGTAGCGGCCTTGTTGGAAAGTCCGCAAAGATTCCAGAGTTCCGTACGCGTCGGGATATGCCATCCTTCGGGGCAGATGCCCTGCAGCCCTTCGAAACTGTCAAGGTTGTCCGCGGTCACTTCCTTGCCGAATACGGAATAGATGTCGTACAGATAACCGAATTTCTTAATCGACTCGGCATCGGTCAGGGCCTTCGTCCCCGACGCGTTGATGGTCCAGGTAGACGGTTCGCCCTCGTTCACCGTCTCGTAAGGATACCAGATGTGCGCATCGGCGGTGGGGTCTTCCGACGGCGTCAGTCCTTCGGGCAGGTAACGCAACGGTTCGGCCATCCATGTCGTACCGTTGTCGAGCGTCACCGTATTGTAGCGTTCGCCGTCGTACATGAAGTACCCGTCGAACTCCTCGAAGGGTACTTCGTCCTTCGCCGGCCCGATTTCACCTTCCTCGGTCCATCCTTCGATTTCACCCGACAAGGAAACCTTCAGGCTTTCGGCCAGCACCCGAACGTCCACAGAATACTGACCGCCCTGCTGCAGCGTCACGGAAGCGAGCTCCTGCGTCAGCGTCGTCCCCGCCGCCGTAGTCACCGCCAGGGTGAAAGCCACCGTCTGGGGTACGATGATGGCCCGGTAGGTGGTATTGGCCGTCACCTCCTGCGCCCTGATGTCGGCCGCTGCTCCGCTGTCCACCGCTGCAGTCATGGCCTCAAGGTCCACCGTCGCCGAAGGAACGGAACCCTTGAGCGTCACCGATTCGATATCGGAACCCGACTCGTTGGTCACGTTGATGACCAACTTGGAAAGCAGGTGCTTGAAGGTCATGCTGACTGCCGTGGCAGAAGGAAGCACCCCGGTCTTGTGCGAAGCAATCAGGTCGGAAGTGCTGTACGCATCGGTCTGGTCAGTCGCCACGCTGAAAGTGGTAGGCGCTCCCGCTTCGTTATAAGGATAATAGGCCGTAAGCGCAGCTGCTACGGTTCCTTCCGGATACCATTCCAAGTCCCCGGAGAACACTCCGTTGCTGAAAGTCATGAGCCGGTTCTGGGCATGTACCTCCTCGTCTTCCCGGACAATCGTCAGACCGATTCGGTCGTTGTCCTCGAAATTCACTTCGGTCACCCTCGTGATGACAGGGTCTATCGTCACCTTCTCCGGCTGCTGTACCACCGTACCTGGGTCTTTCTGACAGCCTGCCAAGACAGCGGCCGCCAGGGTCATGGTCATGAAAATCTTTTTCATCGTTCGCATCATTTTTTAATGGTTTAAAAAGTATATCCTATCCGAAGGGTGCCGCACCAGCGGTCGGCGCCCCCGATAAAGCGCAACCGGAATCCCCGTACATAAGACGCGGCGGCCTCGGCGTACATTCCGTGCAGGAAATTGTACCGCAGGCTGCAATGCACGGTTATCCGCGGTGCCGTCATGTACTCGTTTTGCATGTCGTAATAGCGCTCCAGATGGAAGGGCGGCTCGCCGGGTTCCATATCCGTGGCCGCTTCCAGCTGTCCGTCGCTGAATCCGCCCGCGGCGAACGCGGCGCCTGCACCTATATCGAACCGACCGACATTCCATATTCCCGACGCATATATCCGGGCCTGCACCAGGTTCTGCGACATTACATAGGGAAACATCTGAAAGGACATGCGCCGCAGCGACGACACCTGCACGCCCGCCGTAAATTCTCCCCGCGGTCCGGTAAATCCATATTCGGGATTGGCCGTCACCCAGGTACGCTCGAAAATCCGGTTGGAACCGTATACCTTCGTGACGGTCACTCCGTTCGCAGTTTCCTTTCCCAAAACGTTCTCGTTGTTGGACAGGTACTCCCAATCGAGCCGGAAGCGCAGGAAATGCGACCTCCCGCCCCGCGCGATGCGGTAACCGAGCCGGGACGAGATACCGTGACGCGCGAAACGGAACCAGACGGTCTCCTTTTCCCCGACCTTGCCGGAAGAACCGACATATTCCGCATCGCCGTAAAAATTCCCGAACTGCACCTGCACCCCGACTCCGTTGGAAAGCTCGCTGACCGGAAAGGCGTCCATCCCCGTCTCGTTCAGGTGCACGCCGCTGCCCGTCCACACCTCGTATGCTCCGTACATCAACCCCTTGTCGAGAAAGGCATAATAAGCTGCAGTGGTCGTTCCTATCTCTTCGGCCTTGACCGATTCGCTGTTCTTGCCGAACAGATAGGATATCCCCACGGCCGCATCGCCCCGATGGTACATCACGGCGGGCGCCACTTTCATGTCGAGCCGGTAGTTCATGTGGCGCAGGTCTTTCCGCTTGGCATAATTCGCAGCAGCAAAATCCATTTTGCCGCCCACGCGCCAGCAGGACGCGACATCGACCGCGATGCCGCCCATGAACGCATAGGTCTGCAAATCCTTCCGTCCCGGCGTGAATTCCAGAACATCCACCGGATAGAATCCCGGCCGGATGAACATCGAACCGCACATGTCGCTCCCGGAGGTATTGTCGAACGAGAAGGAACCCGTCATGGAATAGCGCTCGGAATGGGTGATGGTTTTCGCCACAGCTCCCGCGCTCCAGGCCCTCGCAGCTTCATGGGTGTCCCGGAAGCCGCCCGCCTCGTAGCGACCGTACAGCTCGGCATACGATACGGTGAGGCTATCCATCCGCAGTCCCGTGACGTTGGAACCCGCATTCCAGAAGTTGCGCCGCTCCACACGGTCGTAGGGCTGTGCGGCGACCGACACGGAGAAGGCCGCCATCAGCCATAAGAGCGCTATTTTCTTCCTGTCAGTCATGCAGCGATTGCTGTTCGCGTTCATAAAAATCGGACGAAGAGTTGTTGGTATCCATGAGCACTTCGTACCCGGCCGTCTGCGATGCCTCCTCATCCACGTAGCGGTGCAGCGACCGGCCGGTATAGAGGGCGCTCTGCGTCACGTATCCGGCATCTATCGTGGGAGGTATGCGTTTCTTGTTGTTCGAGGAACCGCCGTAAAATATCTCCACGCCGTCTATTACCCAGTCGAGCGGTATCTTGACTATCCGGTCCACCTTACTGCCCGGCTTCTGAATGACGTTGCCTTCGCCGAGAATGAAATCCTGTATGGTGGTATCCTTCGCCTTGAAAATGACCGTCGCAGGGGAGAAAACGGAGAAGGTATAGGCATTGGCCTGACCGGTCTTGATGACCACGTCGAGGTAGTGGTCCGGAGTAATCTGGTCTCCCGGTGCGGGATGGTAGAGCGTGTTCCAGAAATAGACGTTGTTGTAGCACACGAAATATCCGGGCTTGTTCAGATTCACCGATTCGGGATACTGCGCGGCATGGTCTATCGCACCGCAAACGACGAGCACGGCATCCTCGCCCGGCTGGAGCGGGAAAGAGGTTCCCGTACCGCCGAACTGCCAGATGCACTGTACGACCGGCACGAAGTCGGGAAAGATGCTGGCACCCGTTTCCGGGTCCTGCGTCACCCAGACATTGGTTCCCTGAGAATTGTAGGGGTCGAACGTCCCGAAGCACAGGCTGTCGAGATACTGCACCTGGGCATCATTGTTGTGCAGGATGATATACTTGTCGGACTGATACTTGCCCTCCTGCGGGGTCTTCATGCATCCGCCGCAGTAGATTTCCTTGATGACGATGGAGCCTTTCTTGGAATGCGTCAGCGGAAGGGCGAGCTGCATGTCCTTTCCCACGAGCTGCACCTTGTCGGCCGTTCCGTTGAATATGTGGTCGTCCGTACGGTCGTTCACCGACACCCGATAGATACCGTTGGTCAGCTCGAACGCGGCAGTCCCCGACTCGTCGGTCGTTACCCGATAGGAGCTGCCGCGGTCCACGTCTTCCACATGTACCGTAACCCCGGCCCTCCGGTATCCGGCGTACTCTTCGGGATAGGAAGCCTGAACGCTGAGCGTGTGAAGCTGCCCCGCATACGGGTCCGGTTTCCCCATGTCCGCACATCCGGCAGGCAGAAAGGCCAGCAGGAGAACGGCAAAACTGTGCAACGAACGTTTCATGCGGTCAGAATTTCAGGCGGCACGTCAGACCGTAATAGAAAGACGGGGTGAATATGGCGCCCACTCCCGTCGCGTACGATACGACGTAACGCCTCGAGTTGGTAAAGTTATTGGCGAAGAACGACAGGGACACATGGTCGCCTATCTCCTTGGTGATGCTTATGTTGGCCGAAAAGTAGGGGGCATACCCGTCGGGGGCGAACGTGTAGGCGTTGTTGGATTTCAGGATGAGGTGGGCGAATTCCGGCATGGCCGCCTCGACCTCGGTAAAGGGCCGGACATTGCCGTCGAGGTCCATATACGCCACGGGCCACACGGCGGTATAGGAATTCCCGTCGTAGATGCTCCCGCCCGTGGGATTGTTGTCCGACTCGCCGACATTGAAGGCATATTCCCTGCCGTCGTACAGGGAAAGGTTCTGCGACCTTTTCAGCAGCGACATCTCCAGCCGGCAGGAGATGATGATACGGGCGCTCGGAATGTGGGTGACGGCGGTGAGGTTGGCATCCAGCGATTGGGTAATCCTGCCGTTCGCAGTCGTCGAGGAACTGCTTCCCGTGGCATAAATGCCTACGTACTGATAGGAACGGTTGGGCAGCGAGGTGTGTGACCATCCCGTCTGGTAATAATATGCCAGCGAACTGTCCACATATTTGGTATGGGTATAAGCCGCATCGAGCCTTATCTGCGTCCGGATGGGATTGATTTCCGGAAAATCGACGACCAGTTCGACGCCTTTGCGTACGATGTCCGACCCGTTGTCGGCCCAGGTAGAACGGACGAACGTGCGGTCGGTCACTTTCACGTCCATGGGCACCCAGTATTCCCCGTCTCCGCCCCTCATCCATACCATGCCGGTCTGGGGGTCCACCTTCACCTGCGGCGCGGAGGGTACGGTATATCCGTCGGGCAACTGCATCACGTTGTAGGAGAAGGGGGTATAGGAAACCGAATATTTATAGGGAAGTTTCGTGCGGTTGTAATACCCCACGAGCGACAGGGACAGGCCCGCCAGGTCGAGTTCCACTCCGACCTCGGCGTTATGGTTGCGCTGCCAGCGCAGGTTTTCGTTGTAGAGCAGTGTAAAAGGCTGGGTATAATAAATGTACGACGACTCGTTATTGTTGTACGAGAACCCGAAAGTCTGAATGTCGCGGTACTCCTGTTCGGGGTAAAGTACATAATAGGAAGGCAGCTTCTCGGTCACGCCCCAGCCGCCGCGCACGGCGATGCCGTCGGCCAGCCGCCACCGCAGGTTCAGCCTCGGCGAGAGCGAATTCAGGCCGTCGTACTGAGTTCCGCGCACGAAAAGGTTCTCCATGCGGACGCCTGCGGTCAGGTCCAGCTCGGTCTTCCCTACCGGGAACGTTACGCGCTCCTCGGCGTAGAGTGCCACATTGTGCATGTAAGGGTATGAAGTGTAGGGCCGCGGACGGTACTGATGCGGCGCGAGCGTCGGGTCGAGATAATATTCGCCCCGGCCCACGTTGCCCGTAGCCTTCCACTGCACGCCGGCTTTCAGACTGCTGCGCACCCGCCCCCACCGCCGCGACCAGTCGTATTTCAGCGAAGCGGCCCAGTCGAGCTCCTTGGAATCCACCATCCGGTCGGCAAAAAAGGTATACGGGAGCTTGTCGGCGATGTAATACCCTTCCTGCGTGGCATGTACGGCCGGCTGTTCCGAAGCATAAGAGTAATAGAGATGGGCATGTTCGAGGTCGTCGCTGTAATTGACCGAGGCATCGAACCGCAGGTTGGTTATCCACGACTTGTTGAGCAGCCACGTGAGCGAGGTATGGGCACGCAGGAAATTGGCCCGCTCCCGGATATATTCTCCCGTGTACGCGTCCGGGTCGTCTTCGGTATTCATTCCCCCGAAGTTGGCCGAAACGCCCGCCTCGAAACGCAACACCCTCCGGAACGTATTGCCGTACACGGCCGACAGCCCCCGCCGGGTGTAGGAAGTATAGGGAGAAACGAGGCTTTTGGTAGCCCGTACCCACTCTCCGCTGACGTTCAGCGTTCCGCGGTCGCCGCCCAAGTCGAATCCTTTCGCCAGCGAGGTCTGCCACGTCCGCGGATTGGCGGACAACAGCACGTTCCACGGAGTATGTCCCTTCCGGGTGCGTATCTTCACGATACCGCTGTTCAGGTCGCCGTATTCGGCCGAAGGCACGCCGGTGAGCACCTCCACCGACTCGATGTTGGCCACGGCTATGTTTCGGGTATCCACGCCGTCGGGCGCTCCGAACGATGCGTTGTTGCCGATACGGATGCCGTCCACTTCGACGGCGGTGCCGAACTTCGCGTTGCCGACCGTTTCGCCGCCGTCCCGCAGCGAAAATGCGTTGTTCCCATCCCTGGTAAGGTCGGGATTGACGGTCTTGCCGCCCGGCAGGAGCGCCGCCACGTCGGCCACGTTGGATACCTGCATGTGCTTCAGAGCATCGTCGCCTATCACGAAGGTAGTATTGGGATTGTCTCCGCCCGCCTGGGCCGTGACGACCACCTCCTCTATCGCAAGGGAACTCTCTTTCAGCCGCACCACCAACCCCGATGCATCGCCCCGCACGGTCAGCGGCAGCGAAGCGGTCACGTAACCGAGAAACGACACCTGCATCTGGTACGTCCCGTCGCGGACACCCGATATGCGGAAATCCCCGTCCGCATCCGAAACGGCCCAAAGATACGTATCCACAAGATTGATTACGGCGCCCGAAACGGCCTCGCCCGTCACCGCATCGACCACACGCCCGGAAACGCTGCTCCCGCGGTCGTTTCCGCGGGCTGCCGGTGCGACGTATAATATTAAGAACGCGGCGATTAGATATTTGATGGTTCTTCTCATTTGGGAGTGGCAAGATTTCAAAAAAGAAAATATAAACAAATCCCGACGTGTTGCCATTTTACGCAGCCGGGCTACCTATCGATACCTAATCACAAATGATTAGTCCGGCCCCTGGCGGCAAATACGGGAAAAGGCCGGGGCGGATGCATGCATCCGCCCCGGCCGCAGTCCTTCGGAAAACGTTAATCGGAATCAGGCGTCCACCGACTGCCGTTCCAGCATCCGCGCGAACGTGCCGCCGCGGGCTTTCAGCTCGGCGGGAGAACCGTTTTCCGTCACGCGCCCCTCTTCCAGCACGACGATACGGTCTGCATTCGCCACCGTCCGCATGCGGTGGGCGATGATGAGTACCGTCTTGTCGCGCACCAGCGTGGAGAGAGCCGCCTGTATCTTCGTCTCGTTCTCCACGTCCAGCGAGGCTGTCGCCTCGTCCAGCAGCACGATGGGGGCATCTTTCAGCAGCGCACGCGCAATCGACACCCGCTGGCGTTCGCCGCCCGACAGCGTCTCGCCGTTCTCGCCGATGACCGTATCGTATCCCTGCGGCATCCGTGCGACGAATTCGTCGCACTGTGCCAGACGGGCCGCACGCATCACCTCCTCGTCGGTAGCGCCCCGCCGCCCTATCCGTATGTTTTCCTTGATGGAGGCATTGAAAAGCACCACGTCCTGGAAGACGACGGAATATTTCTTCAGCAGCGTTTCGGGCTCGATGCCGGCGATATCCACGCCTCCGAGCCGTATGGTGCCCGACTGAATATCCCAGAAACGTGCGGCGAGTTTTGCCGCCGTGCTCTTACCGCTGCCCGAAGGGCCTACGAGCGCCGTGATGGTTCCCTGACGGGCCGTGAAAGACACGTCGCGCAGCACCTGCTTGCCCGATTCGTAAGCGAAACCGACATGGCTGAATTCGATGTCGTAACCGTCCGGCTCGAACTCCGTACTGCCGTGCTGTACGGGCTGCGCTTCCATCTCGTTCATGCGGGCGATGCGTACATCGAGATAGAAGAGGGCGGCCAGATTGTTCAGCACTTCATTGATGGGGGCATAGATGCGCGAACCGACCACCATGAAAATCAGGTAGGTGAACAGATCGGTCTTTCCGGCGGCAAGCAGCCCGGCTCCCGCGATGATGACGCTGGCAAGCCCCAGCTTCAGAATGCTCTGCGAACCGTTCACGAGCATGCCGATGAGCAGCTCACCGCCGGTCTGGGTCTTTTCGGCCTTCGTGATGCATGCGTCCAGCCTCGCGAGGTAATCCTCCTCCCGGTCGTAGGATTTAATCTCCTGCACCGTATCGAGTCCCTCCTGTATCCGTTCGCTCACTGCGCGCTTGACCAGATAGTATTGCCGGTTGTTCCTGTGCAGCTTCCGCTTGGAGAGCAGCACGACGGCCACCGCTACGGGAACCACCCAGAAAAGCGCCAGCGCCAGCCGCCAGTCGTAAAAGAACATGCCGACGGCTATCAGCACGATGCTTATCAACGAGGCGAAAAGCTGGGGTACGGCATGCGAAAAAGTATGTTCCAGGTCGGTACAGTCGTCCATAATCGTAGCCGTCAGGTCCGAGAGATTCTTCTCGCCGAAAAAGGCGAGCGGCAGCTTGCGCAGTTTCTCTGCCAGCGAGATGCGGCGGTTGGCGCTTTCGCCGTAGACGGTGGTGTAGGTGCTGCGATACTGGAACACGGCCACGACGTACATGATTGCCATAAAGATTACGGCCAGCACGATGTAATAACCGATACCGTGCGCCGGTACGCTGCCCGGAACGAGCACGGGCATCAGCCAATCCTTCAGGAACAGGAATACGTACACGGCAGGGAGCATCAGCGCAAAATCGAGCAGCGTCGTGAACAGTACCCCCCGGCAAAAATCCCTGGCCCCCTTTTCCGAGAGGGCAAAACGTCTTTGTATGGTCTTAAGCATGGCTTTCCTCCTTTCCTATGGTCCAGCGTACGGACTGCTGGTATTCGTTCCACATCTTCGCATAAATGCCTCCGGCCGCCGCAAGCTCCCCGTGCGTACCCTGTTCGGCTATCCTGCCCCGCTCTATGACGAGGATGCGGTCGGCATCCTTCACGCTCGTCAGGCGATGGGCTATCATCAGCACGGTCTTCCCGCGGGTCAGGCAGGCGAGCGCCTCGTGTATGAGCGCCTCGTTTTCGGGGTCGGCGAAGGCCGTTGCCTCGTCGAGAACGATGATGGGCGCGTCCTTAAGGATGGCGCGCGCCAGCACGATACGCTGCTGCTCGCCGCCCGAAAGGTAGGTACCCTCAGCACCAATCACCGTATCGAGTCCGGCCGGAAGCCGTTCGATGATTTCACGGCACTGCGCCATATCCACCGCACGCTCCACCGCTTCGGGCGAGGCATCCGGATTGCCGTACATGATGTTTTCCCGCAGCGAGGTCTTGAACAGTTTCGTATTCTGGAAGACGAACGACACGCACCGCATCAGTACGTCCGGGGCCATCTCCCGCACGGGAATGCCGCCTATCGAAACGGTTCCTTCGTCCGCATCCCAGAAACGGGAAACCAGCCGGGCGATGGTCGTCTTGCCGCTGCCCGAAGCTCCCACGAGGGCTACCGTCCTTCCCTGCGGTATGGCGAACCCGACACCGTCCACTGCCTTCTCTTCCGCCCCCGGATAAGCGAACGACACTCCGTCGAAACGAATGTCGAAAGAGGTCGGTACGCGGGGTGCGTCGGGAAGCGGCAGCTGGGGAAAATCGGTCAGTGCGTCGAGCCGGCGAACGGCTTCTCCGGCCTGTCCGAGCGCCTGGTTCATGTACATGCTCTTCATGATGCTCTGGGAAAATACCGGCGTGACGAGGATGAAAAGGAAGAAATCGAGCAGAACGGAAACGTAATCGCCCGAACGCCCCATCATCAGTATGGACACGGGAGCGAGCACGAACACGAACGAGTTGATGACCACCGTGTATGCCGACATGGGCTTTTCCCACATCATGGTATAGCCGTAGGCCATTTCGTTGTAGTTCATGATGCTCCGGTGGAAGTTCTTGAACGAAAAGATGGTCTGCTGGAACACCTTGACCACCGGTATCCCCCGCACATATTCCACCGCCTCGGTATTCATCTCTTCCAAAGCATTCATGTAACTCTTCATGAAGTGCATTCCCTTAGTGCCCATCATGAATCCCATCAGTCCCAGCGATACGGCGACCGGCACCATGCAGGCGAGCCCCAGCCGCCAGTCGAACGCGAAAATCATCACCGCCGCCACGACCGGTACGACCACCGTAGCGGCCAGGTCGGGCATCTGGTGGGCGAGAAAACTGTGCGTGATGCCCGCATTGTCGTCGATAATCTTGCGGATGCGTCCGCTCGTATTGGAGTCGAAGAAGCCCAGCGGCATGTGCACGATTTTGCGCATGGCCGAACGGCGCAGGTTCGCCTCCACCCGGAAGGCCATGAGGTGCGACGACATCAGCGCTGCGAAATAGAGCACGACGCCGCCTACGGCCGAAGCGGCCGCCCACCACGCATACCTCACGACGTTCCCCGAATCGGGCGGCATTCCGCCCGACAGGAAGAGTTCCCGGACGATGAGCCATATCAGGATGAACGGCAGCATGCCCGCCAACGCACTGAGCGCCGACAGGACCATCGATACGGGCAGCAGCGCCTTGCGCCGCCCCGCATACTTCCGAAGTTCTTTAAGTGTACCCATTCATTTGTCATTTATGTTTGTTGGAAATAAGTTTCTTTCCAATAACGAACGATGTTCGTTTCCGTTCAAAACTGAAGGGGAGGCTTTGAAAAGCCTCCCCTTCAGTTTCCCGTCAGTTCCCGCCACCCGGCGAACTCGAAGCGGAAATATTCCCGGAAGAAATCCCGTATCCGTTGCCGGTCCGGTTCGTGGGCTACTATCTCCGCTACGACGCCCGTCATCCAGGACGAAAGCGCACGGATGAAAAAATGCGAAACATCCGCCGTAGCCGGATAGCGTTTCTTCTCCAAAGCCATGTAATCGTAACTGACGCGCGTCATATGGTCGGTCAGAGCCTCCCTGAAGCCGCCCATCGACGACCCTTCCGAACGGAAGAACAGCAGGCGGAGTTCATCCCTGTACCGTTCGATGATGTCGATATAGTCGTCGATGACCTCTTCGCGGTGGCCGAAGGTGACCTGTCGGTTGACGTCCACCATCTCCTCGGTATGCTGGCGGCTGATGAACAGAAACAGCGCATCCCGCGCCGGGCCGACCACTGCAGCGTATATCCCGTCCTTACCGGAAAAATAATTGTACACGTTGCTGAGCCCCACGCCCGAAGCCGCGGCTATGGCACGCATGGAAGCGTCCTTGTAACCCTTGCGGATGAACTCGCCGCGTGCCGCCTTCAGTATGGATTCGTATTTTTCGTCCTTCAGTACCCTCATGTCCGCGAAGCACAAAGTGCCCAAAAAACCATACAAAGGAACACCGCCGCCCTCCTCCGGACAATACCTAATGCTTTGTATTTTACAGGCACGGGCTCACCATGCGGAACAGCCGGAAACCGGTTCGTCTTTCCGCTCCCAGTCCGGATGACCGGACGGCACCGACGTGCGGAGCGCCCGCATCCGGTATGGTTTCCCGCCATAGTTTCGGTACGAACGAGAAGAGGCGGCGACCTTCACGCAACGGGGGACGCCTTTCGCAGACGTCCCCCGTTCGGTTGCAGTTCGTTCCGCCGCCGGCCGCGGGTCACGGATGACCGTCGTTCTCGGCATCCTCCGGTGCGGCCCGTTTCTTCTCAAGCGCCCGCCATGCGTAAAAGATGTAGGCGAGTACGAAAGGAATCAGCAGGGAAACGACCGACATCACTTTGAGGGTGAAAAAGCTCGACGAGGCATTGAAAATGGTCAGCGAACTTTGCAGGTCGGCCGACGAGGGATAAAAGGCCGTTCCGTTGTATCCCGCGCACAGCAGCAGGCAGGTAACGGTCACGACCGTCCCGATGCCCGATACCCAAATCCCGTGACGGACACCTGCGCAGGCGAGCGAAACGATGATGCCGTACAGCACGCCCAGCACGCCGAGCACGAACAGAATCCCCACGGCGGGCATCTGAAGCATGTTCATGAAATACTTGTACGGCTGCAAAGAGACCTCACCCGTCGGAGCCACCGCATAACCGCTGCCGAGCATCGTCCACACCACGAAGACGAGGAAAAATACGACGAAAGGTACGGCATTGTACCACAGCACCTTTCTGCATCTTGCCCGGAAGGTGTCATCGGCCGCACGGTTGATGAACAGCAGCAGTGCGAGCGTACGCGCCAGGAATAGCACCGCGATGCCCAGACAGAGGTTGCGGGGGTTCGCAATGGCTTCCAGGCCGTGCCAGGCGTTTCCCCAGCGGCTGATTACGGGCGAACCGACCGCGGCGATATTGTCCCTGTCCACCGTGAAGTCGGAACCGGTAAAGAATGTCCCTACCACGACGCCGACGAGCAGCGTACCGAGCAGACCGTTGATGAAGAGAAAAATGTCGTACGTCTTCGTGCCGAACACGTTGCCGGGCCGGGAGCGGAATTCGTACGAAACCGCCTGCACCACGAACGACAGCAGCAGGAGCATCCACAGCCAGTAGGCCCCGCCGAAACTCGTCGAATAGAAAAGCGGGAAGGAAGCGAAGAGTGCGCCGCCGAACGTAACGAGCGTGGTGAAGGTATATTCCCACTTGCGTCCCAAAACCGAAAGCATGACTTTTTTCTGGTCGTCGTTCCCAGGAAGCGAAAAGAGCATGGACTGACCGCCCTGAACGAAAAGCAGGAACGCGAGCAGTCCGCCGAGCAGCGATATGAGGAACCACCAGTAATGCTGTAAAAAGGAGTATGTTATCATGGCCGTCTATTTTTCCGGTTGTTCAACATCGCCGGTGCCATCCGGCGTTTCCGCCGCAGGCCCCCGCTTAATCTGACGCAGCATGATGCGTATCTCGGCGACGAACAGGGCCGAGAAGAGCACGAGGAAGATGAAGAAGGTGAGTCGTACCGATTCGGCCGATATGCTCGATATGGCCGCCTGTACGGGCAGGATGTCCTGTATGGCCCACGGCTGACGTCCGACTTCGGCTACCACCCATCCGAATTCGCCCGCGAGATAACCGAGCGGTATGGTAAGGAGCGCCGCCCACAGCAGCCAGCGCTGCCGGGAAATATCCCGCTTCCATACGAAGAATCCTGCGACGAGAAAGAGCAGGATGAACCACATGCCGAGGATGACCATGACGCGGAACGAATAGAAGGTGAGCCCTACGGGCGGTATCAGGTCTTCCGGCGTGTCGAGGTATCCGTAACCGAAATAGGCGTAGTTGCGGCGCAGTTCTTCCTTGTAAACGGTCGCAGCCTCGTCGTCGCCGGCTTCGACCGCCGAGCGGTAATCGGCCAGGGCCTGTATGGCGAGCTTGCCGCGGGCCCGTTTCTCCTCGAAGGAAAGGGCCGTTTCCCCGTCGGGCAGTTCGTAGCCCCCCTCGATGATGTCCCGGATGCCGGGAACGAAGGCATTGAAATCGGAGAAACCGAGGAAGGAAAGCATCTTGGGGAAGGCGATGCGTCCCACCACGGGCTGCACGCCGTCGTCCCACGACTCCTTCTGCGGGTTGACGATGCCCACGCCTATCAGTTCGACGCCCTCGTATCCTTCGTAATGCGCCTCCATCGCGGCCAGCTTCATGGGCTGGTGGTGGGCGACGTTGTAGGCCGACATGTGCCCCGTCGTGATGACGAGCAGCGAAGCGACCACGCCGAACACCGTCCCAACCTTCATGCTCCTGACGGCGAAATCGGTATTCCTCCGGCGCAGCAGGAACCACGCCCCGATGCCCGTCACGAAGAGCGCGCCGAGTACCCAGCCCGACAGTACCGTGTGACAGAACTTATTGACGGCGACCGGAGAAAGGAGTATCGACCAGAAGTCGTGCATCTCGTTGCGCACCGTATCGGGATTGAACTCCATCCCGACCGGGTACTGCATCCAGGCGTTGGCCACCAGTATCCACAGCGCCGAGATGGTGGCGCCCGCCACCGTCAGCCACGTGGAAGCGAGGTGCGCCCCTCTGCTCAGCTTCTTCCAGCCGAAGAACATGAGCGATATGAAAGTAGCCTCCATGAAGAAAGCAAGAATGGCCTCTATGGCGAGAGGCGCTCCGAAGATGTCCCCCACGAACCAACTGTAGTTCGACCAGTTGGTTCCGAACTGGAATTCGAGCACGAGCCCCGTGGCGATGCCGAACGCGAAATTGATTCCGAACAGGCGCATCCAGAACTTCGCTGCCGACTTCCACTCCTCCCTGCCCGTACGTACATAAAGGGTCTCCATTACCGCCATGATGATGCCCAGTCCGAGCGTCAGCGGGACGAATACCCAATGGTACATGGCCGTCATGGCGAACTGCGCCCGCGACCATCCTACTAATGAAGCAGTCAAGAATCCCATTTGATTAAAACAGGTTACGGTTATTAATTATGTTTCGGGAACGGCCGTGCCGCCCCTTGCTATCTGCCCCTTTCGACCAGTTCGCTGCCCACGTAGGCGGATTTCTCCCGGTCTGTATCGAAATTGGTGTTCAGGAAATTAGGGAAGAAGAATGCCCGCAGGATAGCGAACATGACGAAGAGTTTGAGCAACACCACGAGCCACAACGTACGCCCCAGGGGCATGCTGCGGAAACCGTCCCGCACAAGGCCCGGAAAACTCTTTGCAATATCGAGAAAAGCCGCCATGAGCACACCGTGCAACCGGCCTGCCGTCCGGACATGCCGCCTGCACCATTACGGTTACACACGCTAAAGATAGTAAAAAAAACATAAAAAACACCTGTCGGAAAAATATTTAATAAAAACGATACAGAACGGACACGGAAAAACAGATGCCATGCAGCGCCTTCTTCCTGCCAGAACCACGGCCCGCAGCAATTCATACGTCCGGAAAACGGAACGCCGAAAGACGGAAGCACGCAGAACATCTCCCACAAACGGGCCGGGGCGGATGGATACCATCCG
>DXFY01000011.1 GCA_019114205.1 Candidatus Tidjanibacter gallistercoris
CCAAAAGCATGTCGTTCGCAAAAAGGCGGTGCTTGTCTGCGCAACGCATTCTGTCCGAACAAATATAGCGAAAAAATCAAGAAGGAAAGATATTCAAGCTTTCCCTTTGATGAAAATGCATCCTGTTTCTCTTTATATGGCGGTGTTCCGTTCTCGAACAGTTTATCCGTTATGACGAACCGATAGTGCGAGGCTTTCCGGAATGCAGCGTTATCAGTGCTGCCTGTATTGTTGGGACGATGACCTCGTTGTTGGATATGGTCGTTGCTCTGTCGTATCCGGATGTCAAAGCGGGCAGCAGGCATGACAGGAGGATTCGGGCAGGGATTGCATAGATTCGTGGTTTTAAGGTTTTGAGGCGGGGGTGTCGTGCAGTGCTGGTAATCCGATGGTGCATCGGGTGGAGCCGTTGCCTGAGAGCTTAACGGTAAATATCCGAATTTCCAATGTATGGAATAAGTCGCATCGATTGCTTCGATAGTAATTTGCTGCTTATGGATTTGCAGGAGCGGCATGTTGCAAAAGCGGTGCAGTCATCCCCCAAGGTCATTTGCACTGTTTGACGAAAATAATGGCCTGTCATCGAAAAACGGTGCTACCGGGTCGGTCATGGACCGGAAATGAACCGCTGGAGGCGGGCCTTCGGATTTTCCGGTTATTCCGGGTTCTTGATGCTGCCGGTCGCTCTGCTACAGCCGATACAGCCGAAAAGGGGAGACCATAATGCGAAAGGCCCGCCATAAGCGGGCCCTTTGCGTGTCGTGCGGCCGGTGGGCCGCTTATTCCAGTATCTTGTCGATGAGCGCTTTGGTTTCGGGCTTGTGGCCGCGGAACCGTACATAAAGCGTCATGGGGTGTTCGCTTCCGCCGCGCGAGAGGATGTTTCCGCGGAACGAATCGGCTACCTCGCGATTGAAAATTCCCTGCTCCTCGAAAAGGGAGAAAGCGTCGGCTTCGAGCACTTCGGCCCATTTGTAACCGTAGTAGCCGGCCGCATAACCGCCCCCGAAAATGTGGGTGAAGGCGGGCGACATGGCCGTACCTTCGATGTACGGGGTGATTTGGGCGGGCTCCATCGCTTTCCGTTCGAATGCTTCCACGTTCGTCGCGACGGGCTCCGTAATGGTGTGCCATGCCATATCGTTCAGGGCATAACCGAGCTGCCGCACGTTCGCGTATGCGGCCAGGTAGTTTTTCGATGCGACGATTTTGTCGATGAGTTCCTGCGGCATCTTCTCGCCCGTCTTGTAGTGTACCGCGAACAGGTCGAGGAACTCTTTCTCCGTCGCCCAGTTTTCCATGATTTGAGAGGGCAGTTCGACGAAGTCCTGATAAACGGCCGTTCCCGTCAGCGATGCGTATTTGCCTTCGGCGAAAAGTCCGTGCAGGCAGTGCCCGAATTCGTGGAGGAACGTTTCGAATTCGTCGAACGTAAGCAGCGAAGGGGTGGAAGAGGTAGGCTTGGTGAAATTGCCGCACAGGGTGACGATTGGGCGTACTTCGGTGCCGTCGGCGGCTGTGTACATCGGCCGGTAGTTGGTCATCCAGGCGCCTCCGCGTTTGGTGGCGCGCGGGAAGAAATCCATGTAGATGATGCCCGTCAGGGAACCGTCGGCTTCGTGCACTTCGTAGGCGACTACATCGGGATGGTAAACGGGAATCTCCCGGTTGGGGACGAAGGTGATGCCGTAGAGCTTTTCGGCGAG
The DNA here is from genome assembly GCA_019114205.1 of Candidatus Tidjanibacter gallistercoris. GTDB lineage: Bacteria > Bacteroidota > Bacteroidia > Bacteroidales > Rikenellaceae > Tidjanibacter > Tidjanibacter gallistercoris. The sequence goes on from DXFY01000011.1 coordinate 1,707, forward strand.
GGTGAAGATACCCTGCTTTACGTTTTCGAGTTCGAGATAGGGTTTTATCTCCTCGTTGCTGAGGGCGTACCGGGCATTCTTGTATTTCTCGCTGACATAGCCCCAGTCCCACGGCATGAGCCGGAATCCTTCGCCGTACAGTCCGCTTTCGACGGCATAGGTCTGGAGTGCGGCCACTTCTTCGAGCGCCTTGCCCTTCGTCGCGGTCAGCAGTTCGTCGATGAACGAATCGACGGTTTCCACGTTGCCGGCCATCTTCTCTTCGAGCACATAGGCGGCATAGTTCGGGTAGCCGAACAGCCGTGCCAGTTCGAGACGCAGTTCGGCGATGCGTTTCGCATTGCCGCAGTTGTCGATGTCGCCTCCGATGCCGCGGGTGTTGTATGCCCGCCAGAGCTTTTCCTTCAGTCCGCGGTCGCTCGAATAGGTCATGAACGGTCCGAAGCTGGCCTGTTGCAGCGTCACCGTCCATCCCTCCTCGCCGCGTGCGGTCGCTTCATCGGCCATGCTTTCGCGGACGAATTCCGGCAGTTCGGCCACTTTGGCCGAGTCGGCGGCGGGAATGTTGAGCGTGAAAGCGTTCGTGGCCGCGAGCGCGTTCTGCTCGAATTTCAGCGACAGGGACGACAGCTCGCCCGTGATGGCGCGGTAACGTTCCTTGTCCGCTTCGCCGAGGCCTGCCCCGCCCCGTACGAAACTCTTGTAGGTACGGTCCAGCAGCATGGAATCCTGTACGTCGAGGTCGTATGCGCTGCGGTCGTCGTATACCTGCTTCACCCGTTCGAAAATCACCGGGTTAAGGTAGATGTCGTTCGAGTACTCGATGAGTTTGGGTTGTACCCGTTCGGCAATGGCATCCATTTCGTCGGACGTTTCGGCGCTCTGTACGGCGAAGAATACGGTCGCCACCTCGTTGAGCCGGGCGCCGCTGCGTTCCAGAGCGACGATGGTATTCTCGAAGGTGGGCGGTTCGGGATTTTCGGCAAGCGCCCGGATGTCGGCGCGGGCTTCGGTCAGGGCCTGTTCGAATGCCGGTTCGTAGTGTTCCGGCCGAATCTTGTCGAATTGGGGCACTCCGTAGGGTTTGTCGGATGCGGTCAGAAGCGGATTCTCCTTCGCGGAATCGTCCCGCTGGCATGCGGTTGCGGCTAATGTCATGACGATGAGAGGAATGATGGTTCTTTTCATTATGTAATTATGAATGGTTTCTTCAGTCGTTCCGGTTCAGTCGTTCCGGGCAGTTGCGGTTGCGGCGGCGTGCATTTTGGCCGGAGGCAGCGCCGTTTACCAGTCGATGTTGTCGAGGTATGAACTCTGCTTGTCGTATTTGAGGTCTTGCAGGGCGGAGGCCTTCACGCTGATGTTGAACTGCCAGCTTTTGCGGGCACCCGTCGGAACCCACGAGAAACTCATCTGCCAGCAGTGCAGGTCGCGGGTGAGGGTGAAGACGCCGGTGGTCAGCTTGCCTGTCTCGAAGTCGAATCCGCCCGTCAGCGTGATGCCCCATTTGGGTGTCAGGTTCACGCTGCCGCTGTAACTCAATGTCTGTACGATACTCGGACGGGACAGCGAATTGGAATAGTTGATGCTGTAGTTGAACGTCAGGTTCCAGGGAATCGAGAAGTCGTAATAGGTGGCGCTCATCAACTGTCGCCGCAGCAGCGGGTCTATCGGGTTGTCCGGGTCGAAATAGAAGGGGTTGAGCAGGTCGGCCTGCGTGTTGATGCTGTTGTTGATGGCCGGCTGGCCCGTCTGGTTCGACTGTCCGGAATTGAACGTATAGCCAATCGAGGTCGAAGCACTCGTGATGCGTCCGAGTCCTTTGCCGTTGGCAATCATCAGCTTGTTGATTCGGGCGAGCTGCCCTTTCTCATTGATGCCGATGTCGTACGGGTCGAGCGTCGCGGATATGTTGATGCCGAAGTTTTTCAGACCGGGAATCGTCATGCGCAGGCTGAGCGGAATGGTGGAGAGATTCATGGAATCGGCCAGAAAGTTGTACGAACCGCTGAAGGAGAAATTGTCGATAATCTTGACCTTCTTCATGCCCGACGTATCCTGCTTGCTCGCTACTTTGGCTTCGAGCGTCTGGGCGACACTGAAGGTGATTGACGCGGCATGGCTGCTGCGGCTCGGCACGCTGTAGGCATTGCCCGTGTAGGGCGAATAGTAATCGACGTCTCCGGTTTCGGAGGTTTGGTAGGGTACCCAGTACCCGTACGTGGGAGAACCGAAATTGGGCGTATAGCGGAAGCCGATGGTCGGCGTGATGGTGTGGCGCAGCATTTTGAGCGGGAACTTTTCATACCGCGTGAAATCGTAGGTACCGTACACCTTGGTGTTGGCCGATAAATTCAGGTTGTAGTCGTTCAGGTGGTGGAACCCGTAGGTCGTGTCCCTTCTCAGGTTATTTTCCGCATCGGGGTCGTAGGATTGGGTCACCTCCCGGAAAAGCCAGACGGCGTTGTAGTTGAAACTCGGCGATACGTTGATGTAGTTGAACAGGTTGAACGATGTCGAAATGGGTATCTTGTGCTGGACGCCGTTCACCATCTTGTCGAAGATGTCGGGCGAGAACAGTTCGTCCTCCTTGGCCTTTACCGAGTTGGTGAGGCTGCCGGTGTAGGAGACCGAAATCTTCTCGTACCAACGCTGCTTGCCCACGGCGTTCTTGCGGCGGAACGGGAATACTTTCGACATGTTGAACGTGGCGCTCGGCAGCGTGAGCTGGATGGTGGAGTCGCGCGAGTTTACCGAGGCACGCATGCTGACCTGCAGGGAGAACGGCGTTCCGGCCCAGCTCTTGCCGTACGAGATGGACGATTCGGTGGTGGTGCTCACGTAGTCGTTGAGCGATGTCGAGGCATACTGCCGGAAACCGCTCGTGGCGAAATTGACCGAGGCGGAGAAGGTGGAGCCGGGGCGGAACTTCGAGTCCTGCTGGTGCGTCCACTGGAGCTGGAAGCTCGGCGAATTCACGTAGTTGGCATCGCCCGGTTCGCCGATGACGGTTTTGGCATACCGCCCAGACACCCGCCCGCTGTATTTGTAGCGTTGTACGTAACGGCTTTCCGCCGACACTTCCCACGAGCCGTAGGTGTAGATGCTGCCCAGGAGTGTCAAGTCCATGTAGTCGTTCGCGGCCCAGTAGAAACCGCCGTCGCGCAGGAAGAAGCCGCGCGTGGTCTCTTCGCCGTAACTCGGTATGATGATGCCCGAACTGCGCCCCTGCGTGAGCGGGAAGAATCCTTCCGGAACCGCGATGGGTAGCGGAACATCTTCCATGACGAGATAGGCGGGCCCGATGATGACCTTCTTTTGCGGAATGACCTTCGCCTTGGTCAGGCTGAGGTAAAAGTGCGGATGGTCGGTCTGGTCGCAGGTCGTGTATTTGCCCGAATTGATGTTGATGGAGTTGTCCGGCATCTTCTTCACGTCGTCGCCCAGCAGGAACCCTTCGCCCTCCTGCGTCGCCACGCCCTTGATTTTCGCCTTGCCCGACTTGAAGTTGTAGAGGATGGTATCCATCGTGAAGGTGGAACCGCCCTCCACGAAGACGGGGCGGGTCTTATTACCGAGCGTATCGCTGACGCCCGTGGCATACATTTGTTTCGTGTCAAGTTCGACGCGCATGAAGTCGGCCTGCATGTTCATGTTGCCGTACGTCACGTCGCCGCTGTTGTAGATATAAACGAGTTTCTCTTTCGGGCGGTAAACGAGCGAGTCCCTGTTCTTGCCGCTTATCACGTCGTCGAGGAAGTTGTTTACCGGAACCGAATCGCGCCGGAGGGTGTCCTGGGCCTCCCGTTCTTCGGGCGGAACGTAATCCGGAAAAAGTACCATCGAGTCGAGGGCCGTATAGTCGTCCGCGGCCGTTCTGTCCTGCAGTGCGCCCAGCCGCTGCGGCTGTCTCCGGACGGTCGTGTCCCCTTCTCGGAGCGGAGGACGCGCCGCAGTGTCCTGCCGCCTTTCGGTATCCTTCTGCGGCACGCTGTCCCGTGCGTCAGGTACCGAATCGCCGTGCACCGCATACCGCATGCTGCCCTGCGGCGCATGCTGCACGACGCGCAGTCCCGCTCCGAACACCATCTGCATGACCAGGAGTGCGGCCAGCAGCGAGGCGGCATATTTCGATGCTCTTTTGACCAAATTCCGTCAGAAATGATTAACTTTGCCGACAAAGTCGGCAAAACGCCGCGGGAACCGTCCCGGCAGCGGATTTTCGCCAACAAAAATATGTAAAAAAATACAGTTTATCGAATCCGCAGCCAATAAAGTTCGGGCGGAAGCGGCAGCAAAAAATACGGAAAGCATGAATGTTACGTCCCGCAGATTCCTACTCCTAACGGCGTCCGCCCTGTTTATGTTGTGCCTCGGTGCCGAATTGCATGCCCAGAACCCGCAGTCCGCTGCCGGTAACGGCAAAGTGTGCAAGGTGGTGCTCGACCCGGGACACGGCGGGAAAGACCCCGGATGCGTGTACAAGAACTATTACGAGAAGGACGTGACGCTCGGCATCGCCAAACGTCTGGGCGAGCTGATTCGGAAGAATTATCCCGATGTGGAGGTCATCTACACCCGCACGACGGACAAGTACGTCGAACTGGTCGAACGGGGCAAGATAGCCAACCGCGCCAATGCCGACCTGTTCATTTCCATCCACATCAATTCCGCCGTTAACCAGAACGCGAGGGGGACTTCCACCCATGTGATGGGTATGGACAAGGACGGCAAGAACCTGGAGGTGGCCATGCGCGAGAACGACATCATCATTTACGAAGACGACTATACGACCAAATACGAAGGGTACAATCCCGGCGACCCGGCCAGCTACATCATGTTTTCCCTTATGCAGTATGCCTACAAGGACCAGAGCATGATGTTCGCCGACATCATCCAGAAGCATTTCAAGAGCGACCTGCCCATGCCCGACCGGGGGACGACGCAGGAGCCGTTCCTCGTACTGTGGCGCACGTCGATGCCGAGCGTGCTGACCGAGGTGGGCTTCCTTTCCAACCAGACCGACCGCAGTTACGTTACGTCGAGCAAAGGACAGAACGAGGCGGCACGGTCGCTGTTCAATGCGTTCAGCGAATACAAGAGCAAGGTGGAGGGGCGGGCCAACGTCGTGATGCTGCGCGAGACCGAGGAGGAACCCGCCCGGAAAAAGAACGGCAGGGGCAGCGGCGATGCTCCGGCACCGGAGTTGCAGGGGAAAGACGCACCCCGGACGCGGCTCGTGGGGCAGGAAGCGTACGACGGCGTGCTGTATTACGTGCAAATCGGTTTCCTCGGAAGCAGAAAGCCTTTGAACGACAAGGATTTCAAGTCGTACCGCAACCGTGTGACCGAAAAGCGCGTGCCGGGCAGGGGGTACCGTTATCTGATAGGCGGGGTGAAGGATTACGACGCCATACTGAAAATACAGTCCGAGGCGCGGCGTGAGTTTCCGGACGCTTTCGTGGTGGCTTACGAAGGCGACCGGCAGATAGACGTGAAGACGGCGCGGCGCCGGTCGGGACAATAGTTCGCCTTTCCGTGCGTTGAAGGAGGGACGCTCCGGTGCGGAGCGGTTCCGGATTTCGGATTAAATGTTTGAGAAGATGAGGAAAGAAATCAAGATAGGAATCTTTACGGTTGCCATACTTGCATTGCTGTATTGGGGTATCAATTTCCTGAAGGGAAAGGATTTGTTCAACCGCAGCATGACCTATTACGCATATTACGACAACGTCAGCGGTATCCAGATGTCCTCGCCCATCATCATCCGGGGCATCAATGCCGGGACGGTGACCGGCATCAAGTTCCGGCCCGACCTGGACAATACCGTGGAGGTGCGGTTCGACATCAAGTCCGCCTACCGCATACCGGACAACTCCGTGGTACGGCTCTTCACGAACGGCCTGATGGGGGGCAAGGCGCTCGAAATCGAATTGGGCGATTCGCAGAACTTTCTGCCCGACGGCGCAACGCTCCGCTCGGAGAGCGAATCGAACTTCCTCGAACTGGCCGGTTCGGAACTCGACTATTTCAAACAGAAGCTCAACCAGCTCATCGGTTCGCTCGACCTGACGCTGACCAGCATCAATTCGATACTGACCGACAACCGCGGTACGATAGCCGGTACGCTCGAAGGGTTGCGCAAAGGGGCCGAGGCATTCGGGGCCAAGGGCGAAGAGATACAGCATATCATCGACGATATCAATACGGTGACGGGGACGCTTGCTTCCAATTCGGAACGCATCGACGCGACGATGGCCAATCTCGAAAACGTCACCGGTTCCCTGGCGGAAGCCGACCTGGGGCAGACCGTCGTGCGGCTGAACACCGCGATAGACGAACTGAATACCGCCCTTGCGGCGGTCAATTCCACGGAGGGGAGCATCGGCATGCTGATGAACGACCGGGCTCTGTACGATTCGCTCGCCCAGGCCAGCGCGAACCTCGCCTCGCTGCTCGAAGACCTCGAAACCAATCCGAAACGTTACGTACATTTTTCCCTGTTCGGCGGCGGAAAAGACAAATGAGTTCCGTCGGCGTGCCGTGCGGACGCTTCGCACTGCGAATGGCAACCCTTTCGCTGCGGTGTGCGGCGATGCTGTCCGCAGCGGAGCATGACGCGGGAGCGATGCGGACAGGGCGGCATGCGGCGGCGGGAGGGGCCGGCGGTGCACAGTTTCCGTTATTTAATTGATTGAGAGAGACTATGGTATATCCGTCCGATTACGAGAGCAAAACGGGTTTCGACCGTATCCGGGCGCAGGTGGCTGCACGGTGCACCACCGAGGGGGGAGCGACTTTGCTCGCCGCCGAAGGCTTTTCGGCGTCGGCCCCGGAAATCAGACACCGGCTCGCGCTGTGCGGCGAGTTGCAGACTATCCTGATGATGGAGAGCGGGTTTCCCTTGCAGGAGTACGCCGATATGGGGCACATCGCCCGGAAGATAGAGGTCGCGGGAACTTTTCTGGATGTGGAAGACATGATTGCGCTGCGTGCCGGTCTGGGAGCGGTGCAGGCGATTCTGGCGTTTTTCGCATCGAAGGACGAGCGCATGTATCCGGCTTTGAGGGGTATTGCACAGGGGGTCGGCGGTTTCCCGGAGATAGCCAACCATATCGATACCGTCCTCGACCGTTACGGTAAGATAAAGGACAGCGCGTCGCCCGAACTGTACACCATCCGCCGGACCATCCGCGACCGGGAAGGGCAGGTATCGAAAAAGTTGCAGGCGGTGCTGGCCAAGGCGCAGAAGGACGGTTATGCCGATGTCGACGCGGCCGTGTCGATACGCGACGGTCGTGCCGTGATTCCCGTATCGGCAGCCAACAAGCGCAAGATAAACGGCTTCATCCACGATGAGTCGGCCACGGGGAAGACGTTCTACATCGAACCGGTGGAAATCGTCGAAATCAACAACGAGCTGAAGGAGTTGGAGTACGCCGAGCGCCGCGAGGTGGTGCGCATTCTGACCGCCTTTACGGAGGGCATCCGTCCCGATGCGCCCAGTATCGCCCGGTCGGGAGAGTATCTGGCCCGGATGGATATGATACGTGCCAAGGCGCGCTGGGCGTCGGAAAACGGCTGTGCGGTACCGCTCCTGTCGGAAGAGGGTACCTTGTGGCTGCGTTCGGCCCGCCATCCGCTGCTGCAGCAGACGCTCGCCCGCGAGGGGAAACAGGTCGTACCGCTCGACATGAAACTCGACCGTCAGCGACGCATTCTGGTCATATCGGGACCCAATGCAGGGGGCAAGTCGGTCTGCCTGAAAACGGTGGGACTGTTGCAGTACATGGTTCAGTGCGGGTTCCCCGTGCCGGCGCTCGAAAATTCGGAGTTCCCCGTTTTCGGGCATATCTCCATCGACATCGGCGACGAACAATCCATCGACAACGACCTGAGCACCTACTCTTCGCATTTGCTCAACATGAAGAACATGCTCTCCGTTGCCGGCCCCTCGTCGCTGGTGCTCATCGACGAGTTCGGTTCGGGTACGGAACCGGTCATGGGCGGGGCAATCGCCGAGGCCATCCTCGAACGGTTCGTGGAAACGGGCAGCTACGGCGTCATCACGACCCATTATTCCAACATCAAGTATTTCGCGAGCAACCACGAAGGGGTGGAGAACGGGGCGATGATGTTCGACGTGCAGCAAATCCGTCCGCTGTTCCGGTTGCAGACGGGCGAGCCGGGGAGTTCGTTCGCCGTGGAGATTGCCCGCAAAATCGGACTGCCGGGCCCGATTATCGACGCGGCCGCACAAAAGGCAGGCAGCGACCACATCAATTTGGAGAAACAGTTGCGCGACATTGCGCGCGACCGCCGTTACTGGGAGCAGAAACGCGACCGCATCCGCCTGACCGACCGGAAGGTCGAGGAGCTGGAACAGACCTATGCGCGGCAGTTGGCCGACATCAAGCAGGAGCGCAGCCGCATCCTGCAACAGGCGCGGGAGGAGGCGCAGGCGCTGGTGGCCGAGGCGAACCGGCAGATAGAACATACCATCCGGGTAATCAAGGAGTCGCAGGCCGAGAAGGAGGCGACGCGTTTCGTCCGCCGCGAGTTGGACGAATTCCGTGACAGGACGGCGGAAGGACGGACGGTGACGCCGGAGGAGCAGGCGCGCATCGACCGCGAAATGGAAAAGGTGGAGCGCCGCCAGCAGCAGCGCCGCGAGCGGAAGGCGCGGCAGGGCGAGGCTGTCCGGGAGGCGGCCGCGCAGCCGGAAACTCTGGAGGTGCAGGTGGGCGGCAAAGTCCGCATCAAGGGGCAGGACGGTGCCGGTGAAGTAATGGAAATCAAGGGGAAGAAAGCTACGGTGGCATTCGGGCAGTTGCTGACCACGCTGGCGCTCGACCGGCTCGAAGCCATTTCCAACTCGGAGTACAAGCGGCAGGTACGCCCCGAACGGGCGCGTACGGTGGTGAGCGTCGATATCGCTTCGCGCCGTCTCAATTTCAAGGATAACATCGACGTGCGCGGCATGCGGGCGGCCGAGGCGCTCGAACAGGTGGAGGATTTCATCGACGATGCCCTGATGGTGGGCGTCGCAGAGGTCAGCATCCTGCACGGAAAGGGTACCGGTGCGCTCAAGGAGGAAATTCGGCGCTACCTGCGCACGGTGAGCGAGGTGGAGTCTGCGGCAGACGACCATGCCGACCGCGGCGGCGCGGGCATCACTGTGGTGCGTTTCAGGCAGTAGCGTGCGGACTTGTAGTACGCAGTACACTAAATCGGGCGGAGCGGGTACAGGACGTCGCAAAAAACGCTATTTTAGCAGGGTGTCGGAAGTACGGTGACCGGCGGATTCCGGAAGCCGTGAGTCGTGCCGCGGTGCGGACAACGCAGCGGTGCGCTTCCGACGGAAGTGCAGAACCGGTTGCATGCTGCGCATCAAGGCGAACGGTGCGGGCGGAGGTACACCGCACGGTTTCGGGATAACGGAGGATTCGTTATGGAATATTTTGTAAGCGAGATAGCCGCGATATGCGGCGGGGTATTTTGCGGCGAGGATGTGAGCGTCCGCAGCGTGACGACCGACAGCCGGCGCAGCGTCGGCCGCGACGGGACGACGCTTTTCGTGGCCATCCGGGGCCGCAATCACGACGGGCACGACTACATCGGCGACCTCTACCGCAGGGGCGTGCGCGGATTCATGATAGAGCGGGACGTGGATGTTTCGGCCTGGCCGGATGCCGGGTTCGTGCGGGTGGATAAATCGCTGGCGGGGCTTCAGGCGCTCGCCGCCCACTACCGGCAGTCGTTCCGCGGGACGGTGGTGGGCATTACCGGTTCCAGCGGCAAAACCACCGTGAAGGAGTGGATAGCCCAGGCTGCACCCGAAGGGGTGACGGTGTTCCGCAGTCCCCGCAGTTACAATTCCCAGCTCGGCGTGCCGCTCTCGATACTGATGATGAACGGCAGCGAGGACATCGCGCTCATCGAGGCGGGCATATCCCGTCCGGGCGAGATGGAGCGTCTGGCGGCCATCATCCGTCCGGACGTGGGCATCTTTACCCGTTTGGGGCCGGAACACGGCGAGAACTTCCAGTCCGACCGGCAGAAGATGCGCGAGAAGGCGCAGCTCTTCGGAACGTGCCGCAGCATCGTCTGTTGTTGCGGCGAACCGCTCGTGGAAGAGACGCTGCGGGCGAAGGCGCCGGGGGCGGAGATTCGGGACGCGGCGCCGTACGAACGCCGGCTACCCGAAGGGGGCGATGAGGCGGCGCGCTGCAACAGGGCGCTCGTGGCCGCATTTTACGATGCGGTGGGGATTCCGCCCGAAGAGGTGCTGCCCGCACTCGCGACGCTGCAGCCCGTGGCCGTCCGGCTCGGCATTCGGGAGGGTATCGGGGGTTCCGTCGTCGTAACCGACATGAACAATACGGACGTCAATTCGCTGCCCATGGCGCTCGACTACCTTACCGGGGTGGCCGGAACAAGGGAAACCGTGCTCATCATGTCCGATATTCCTTTCAGCTCCATGCCCGACTGGGAGCTTTACGGCAAGGTGGGGGCGATGGTGCGGCATGCGGGCATCGGCCGGTTCGTCGGGGTGGGCGAGCGTATCGGTTCGTGCCGCGATGCGTTCGGTGCCGGAAGCGAATTTTATCCGTCGGCGGAGGATTTCATCCGCCATGTCACGCAGGACGGGATAGCCGGCAGGGCCATCCTGTTGCGGGGCAACTCCGATACGGGCATCATCCGTATCCTGCACCAGCTCGACCGTCGGAGCCATACCACCGTACTGGAAGTGGACCTCGACGCCATGCGCCACAACCTCGACCATTACCGCGCCTTAGCGGGCGAGGGGGTGAAGATGATGGCCATGGTGAAAGCGTCGTGTTACGGCAACGGCAATTTCGAGGTGGCCGACATGCTCGACAAACAGGGAGTGAACTACCTTGCGGTGGCGTTCGCCGACGAGGGGGTGACGCTGCGCGAGAAGGGCATCGCCATGCCGATTGTGGTGCTGAACGCCGATTCGGATAGCTTCGCGTTGATGGTGGCGAACCGCCTCGAACCGGAGATATACAGTTTCCGCTCGCTGGAGCGTTTCATCGCGGCAGTCCGGGATGCGGGGGAGACGTCGTGGCCCGTCCACATCAAAATCGACACGGGTATGCACCGGCTCGGTTTCCGGATGGAGGAGATGCCGCAACTGGCGGCCATGCTGCGCCGCGAGGCGGGGGCCGTCGTCGCACGTTCGGTATTCTCGCATCTGGCGGCAGCCGACATGCCCGAAGAGGACGATTTCACCCGTTCGCAAATCGACTATTTCCGGCGGACGGTACGGGCGCTCGTCGGAGGATTGGGATACTGTCCGCTGATGCACATACTCAATACGGCCGGGATGGAACGGTTTCCGGAGGCACGGTTCGACATGTGCCGGTTGGGCATCGGCCTTTACGGGGTGAGCTGTACGGAGGCGGGGGCGCTGCGTCCCGTGAGCCGGCTACTGACGCGCGTCGTACAGGTGAAGGAGCTGGAACCTTCCGAGACGGTCGGCTACGGCCGCAGCGGGAAACTCCGGCGACCGTCGCGGCTGGCGACCATCCCCATCGGCTATGCCGACGGACTCGACCGGCGGCTCGGATGCGGCAAGTGGAGCGTGTCGGTGAACGGCCGGCCGGCTCCTATCGTAGGGCGCATTTGCATGGATAGCTGCATGGTGGATGTGACCGGGCTGGACGTGGCCGAGGGCGACGAGGTGACCGTGTTCGGCAGCATGCCAGGCAATACGGTGAGCGATATGGCCGCCCTGCTCGGCACGATACCTTACGAAATCATGACTTCCGTTTCGGAGCGTGTGAAAAGAATTTATTTGAAAGAGTGATTCCGGCGGTCGGGAAACCGCTGCCGGCCTTCCGTGCGGTGCGACCGCGCGGCTTGTATCGGGAAATATGGATTCTTACGGGAAACTTTATATGATACCGTGTCCGATAGGGGATGCGTACGACGTGCTGCCGGAGGCGAACCGTGCGGTATTGCAGTCGCTCGATTATTTCATCGTGGAGAACGTGCGTTCGGCCCGCCGGTTTCTGAGCCGGGCGGGTATCGGCAAACCGATAGACGGACTGACGTTCGCCGAATGCAACGAACATACCCGGCCGGAGGCGTTGCAGCCCATGATTCAGCCCCTGTTGGAGGGAAGGGATGCGGGGTTCGTTTCGGAAGCGGGCGTGCCCGGCGTGGCCGACCCCGGTGCCGACATCGCGGCGTTGTGTCACCGTGCGGGCATCCGGGTGGTGCCGCTGGTCGGCCCCTCGTCCATCCTGCTCGCTCTGATGGCTTCGGGACAGAACGGACAGTCGTTCGCCTTCAACGGGTATTTGCCCGTCAAGCCGCCCGAACGGGCCAGGGCGCTCCGCATGTTCGAGAAACGTGCCGGGGGAGGACAGTCGCAGCTTTTCATCGAGGCTCCCTACCGCAATGCGAAACTCTTCGCGGAGATGCTGGAGGTATTGTCGCCCCATACGCGGCTGACGGTGGCGGCGGACATCACCTCGCCTTCCGAATTCATTCTTACCTTGCCCGTAGCCCTGTGGCGTTCCCGGCCGCGGCCCGATATCGACAAACGTCCCGCCATCTTCATTATCGGACAATAAACGTCGCTGCCCGAAAGGTGCCGTTCTCGGCAAGTTCCGGTCGGATGCCTCTGCTGTACGGAGGCCTGTTCCGAACTTCTGTTTTCCTTATGCGGGTATAGGAAAAAACGATTGATAATTTATTCGATACGTGTTTGTCCTATACGGTAAAGGCGTATCTTTGTATCGTCTGAAGACGGCATGTTCCGACGAGACCGCATGCGGCGCCTCACCTGTATTTTGGCGGACTGAAGACGGCGCGAACGAATGCCGCAGACCCGGAAAGGGGAGCGGCCGTGCGGCGGTGCGGAACATTGCGGAACGACGATTGTTTCATCAAATACATAAGCGATATGAAAACTCTGATAGGAAAGAAGGCGCCGGCGGTACGTGCTGCGGCTGTCGTCAACGGGAACGAAATCGTACAGGACTTTACGCTCAGCCAGTACGAGGGACAGAAATACGTCGTACTGTTCTTTTATCCGATGGACTTCACGTTCGTTTGTCCCACCGAACTCCATGCCTTTCAGGAAAAGCTGGGCGAATTCGAAGCCCGCGGCGTACAGGTAGTGGGATGTTCGGTCGATTCGGAGTATTCCCATTTGGCATGGCTCAGCCAGCCCAAGAACAAAGGGGGTATCGAAGGCGTCAGGTATCCGATTATCGCCGATACGACCAAAACCATTTCCGAGAACTACGGTGTTCTCGGCGGCGAATATCTGTCGGGCGAGGAGGATGAACTCCTCTTCGAGGGGGGAGCTCCCGTGGCTTACCGCGGTCTGTTCCTCATCGACAAGAGCGGTATCGTGCGGCACATGGTCATCAATGACCTGCCCCTCGGCCGTAATGTAGACGAGGTACTCCGAATGGTCGATGCGCTCCAGCATTTCGAGGAGTACGGCGAAGTATGTCCGGCCAACTGGACTCAGGGCAAGGAAGCGATGAGCGCTACCGGCGAAGGGGTTTCGGAATATCTGAGCAAACATTGACGGGGTGGATTCGCCCTCCGGTAGAGGGCGGTGCATCCGAATCGGCAGAAAGGGAGAGCGCTGCGGCATTCGATGCCGCAGCGCTCTCTGCGCGTTTGGGACGATGCCGGGAAACGGAAGGTACGGTGTACGAGGAAGTTCCGTATGGAACTTCCCGGCCGGCAGGCGGTTGGCGGGGCAGTGAACAGTTTGTTGTGGGAGGGCTCTTTCCATTGCTGGCATATCCCGTGCGTTGCTTGTGCTGCGGTACGGACGGGGGGCAGCGCGGAACCGTCTGCCATTTTCGGTGTCGTTTCGGTTTGCTTCGGAGCGGTCGGACGGCGTAAGGACGATGAATATCCGGTATGTTCCAGAGCAGCAAGGCTATAGTCGTTCTGACGTAATCGTGCGAATGCCTGTGGGGTGCGATTGTAACGGACGCGATGCCTTTCCTTCTTTCCTCCCTCCTTCCTTCCATTTTTTTTCCTCCTTCCTTCCTCCTTCCCTC
>DXFY01000012.1 GCA_019114205.1 Candidatus Tidjanibacter gallistercoris
AGACAATTGTTTTACGAATCCTGAAAACATGCGGCATAACATATACAGTATGATGCACGCCAACACGATAAAAAATACTATTTCCATCCGGTACAGCCTTTTATCATGGCACCGCCCCCTGAACCAAGCCCGTGCCAGAAACTCGCCCCATCACATATAACATTGATAAACAACCGATTAGTCCGCAAAGAGCATGAACGAAAAAGAGGGGGAGCCTATCAAAATGATAGACTCCCCCTCTCAAATCGGGAAGCATACGAAGGTACGGTTCAGGATTTCACGCCCCAGTTCTCCAGTTTTCGGTAGAGCGTCGCCACTCCGATGCCGAGCAGCCGGGCGGCCTCGCTTTTGTTACCGCCGGTATATTCCAGTATCTTCAGGATATGATTGCGCTCCACATCTTCGAGTACCATCGAGTCGCCCGTCGTCATGCCGGCTTCGTTGCGAAATTCGGGCGGCAGCGCATCGACCGACAGCACGTTGCCTTCGGCCATAATCATGCTGCGCTCCACGGCATTGCGCAGCTCCCTCACATTGCCCCGCCACGTATGCTTTTCCATCGCTTCCATGTACGCCCGGTCAATACGGTCGATGCGCTTCCCCATTCGGGTCGAGAACAACCCGGCGAAATAACGGACATAATCGGGTATGTCGCCGCGGCGCCGGTTGAGCGACGGCAACTGTATCCGGAACACCGAAAGCCGGAAAAAGAGGTCTTCCCGGAAGTTTCCCGCCACTATCTCCTTTTCCAGATCGCGGTTGGTAGCGGCTATGATGCGCAGGTCGGCTTTCGTCGGACGCGTTTCGCCTATTTTGATGAATTCTCCGTTTTCAAGCACGCGCAACAGTTTGGTTTGCAGCTCCAGCGGCATTTCTCCTATTTCGTCCAGAAAAAGGGTTCCGCCGTCCGCCTCCTCCACGAGTCCTTTTTTGTCCCTGGCAGCTCCCGTGAAACTCCCGGCCCGATGTCCGAACAGTTCGCTTTCGAGCAGCTCTTTGGAAAAGGCGGAACAGTTTACGGCGACGAACGCCTCGTGTTTCCTCCGACTGGCATGGTGTATGGCCCGTGCAAATACTTCCTTACCCGTTCCCGTCTCGCCGGTAAGCAGTACGGATGTATCCGTAACGGCGACCTTGCGGGCAAGCTCCACCGCCTCGCGCAGCACTGAAGAAGAACCGATGATGCGGTCGAACGAATGTTCTTCGCTCAACTTGTCCTCGAAACGGGCCAGCCGGCGCTGCATCCGCGCCTTCTCGGCGGCACGGCTGAGCAGCGGAAGTATTTTGTTGTTGTCATCCCCTTTCGTAATGTAATCGAATGCACCGTTCTTGATGGCCTGCACTCCGTCGGGAATGTTGCCGTATGCAGTCATCAGAATGACTTCTGCGGCAGGAGCGGCCTCCTTCAGCCGGCTCACGAGTTCCACCCCGCTGCCGTCGGGCAGTTTGACATCGCACAGTACCACATCGGGTTCCTGTTGCCGGAGCATTTTCATCCCGGAAGCGCCGTCGGCAGCCTCCGCCACGTCGTAGCCCTCCAATCCGATGATGCGCGCCAACAGTTTACGCAGCTGCACCTCGTCGTCTATTATCAGCACTTTCGCCATAAAACTTCAGCATTTGTTCACCCATGCGCCGGAAAAACGGAAAACGGCAGGCATTGTGTATATCCGATGCAAAAATAGCGTAAAACTCCGTTCCCGTAAATTCCTTCCGGCATCCGAAGGTACCGGAATATTCGTTAAACTTGCACAAAATCTTTCATCGCCATGCAGAAAAAAGAACTCACCGACGCAGAACGCCGCGTCATCATCGACAAGGGAACCGAAATGCCCTTCAGCGGCGCTTACTGGAACAACCGTCGGCAGGGAACCTACCTATGCCGGCAATGCGGCGCCCCGCTCTACCGTTCGGAAGACAAATTCGACTCCGGCTGCGGCTGGCCGAGTTTCGACGACGCGATACCGGGTGCGGTTCTCAGCACGCCCGATGCCGACGGTGTCCGTACCGAAATAACCTGCGCCCGCTGCGGCGGACATCTCGGACACGTCTTCACCGGCGAAAGGCTGACACCGAAAAACACGCGCCACTGCGTCAATTCCCTGTCCATGGAATTCATTCCTGCCGACCGGGAACAACCCGCCTCCGACACCCGTTACGATACGGCGTTGTTCGCCGGGGGATGCTTCTGGGGGGTGGAATACTACATGCGGCAGGCGCCCGGCGTCATCTCCGTCGAATCGGGCTACACGGGCGGCACGGTGCCCAATCCTTCCTACGAAGATGTCTGCACCGGCCGTACGGGACATGCCGAGGCGGTGCGCGTCACCTTCGACCCTTCCGAAACTAATTTCGAAACGCTCGCCCGCCTCTTCTTCGAAATACATGACCCGGAGCAGGTGAACCGGCAGGGCCCCGACCGGGGCGAACAGTACCGTTCGGAAATCTTCTACAACAGCGAGGAACAGCGCAGGACGGCGGAACGCCTCATCGACCGGCTCGTGGCCAAAGGGTACGACGTGGCGACCCGCCTCACGCCCGCCGGCCCGTTCTGGAAGGCGGAAGACTATCACCAGGAGTACTATCTTCGCAAGGGAACGACTCCCTACTGCCACAAATACACGCGGCGCTTCTGAGCCCCGAACCATATCGCGGCGGCGGAAGGTGCATGAACCCTTGCCGCCGCAGCGCTTTGCCCGGCGACGCACCACCACATTCCGGCCGTAAAAATTGTGCGGCATTCCGTCGGATATTATCTTTGCAGCCGTTTTCAGCGAATACTTCATGACAGGAACGACGCACGAGGTCAGTACGGACAATCGGCCCGTCATCTCCGGCAATACGGAATGGGACGGTATCCCCATGCCCAAACGGCTGTGGGCCATCCTCGCGGTGACGTTCGGCGTATCGCTGTCGGTGCTCGACGGAGCCATCGCCAACGTGGCGCTCCCGACGATAGGCAGTCTGCTGGACATCTCGCCCGCCAATTCCATTTGGATAGTGAACGCCTACCAGTTGGCCATCGTGGTATCGCTGCTCTCGTTTTCCGCCCTGGGCGACGTCATCGGATACCGGAAAATATACATCGGAGGGCTGTTGCTCTTCACCATAGCCTCGGCCGGCTGCGCGCTCTCCGACTCGCTCGCCACCCTCGTGGCGGCACGCGTATGTCAGGGGTTCGGTGCGGCCGCCGTCACGAGCGTCAACACCACCCTCATACGCATCATCTATCCGCGGCACCACCTCGGCCGGGGACTGGGACTCAACGCTACGGTCGTGGCGGTCTCCTCCGTCGCCGGCCCCACCATCGCCGCCGGCATCCTCGCCATAGCGCCGTGGCAATGGCTGTTCGCCATCAACATCCCGATAGGCATCGCGGCATTCTTCCTGAGCCGGCGCTTCCTGCCCGACAATCCCGTGCGTGTGGCCGGCCGCCGGTTCGACTGGCGGGACGGTGCCATGAACGCCCTGACGTTCGGACTGCTCATCGCCTCGATTGAAGGGTATGCGCACGGCGTGGACCCGCGTTATCTGACCGCGGGAATCGTGCTGCTGCTCGTCGTCGGCACGCTGTTCGTCCGCAGCCAGCTCCACAAACCCTTTCCCATCCTGCCCTTCGACCTGCTCAAAATACCGATTTTCACCGTTTCCGTACTGACCTCGATATGTTCGTTCATCGCCCAGATGTCGGCCATGGTGGCACTGCCCTTCTACCTCCAGAGAACGTTCGGATACAGCGCCGTGACTACGGGACTGGTCATGACGGCATGGCCCGCGGTCATCGTCGTGGTCGCACCGCTGGCAGGCATGCTCGTCGAACGGGTGCATGCGGGACTGCTGGGCGGCATCGGCCTCTCCGTCATGACCTGCGGCCTGTTCCTGCTCGCATGGCTGCCGCCGCAGCCCCACGAACTGGACATCATTTGGCGCCTCGTTCTCTGCGGCTTCGGTTTCGGGCTGTTCCAGTCGCCGAACAACAGCATCATGATAGGTTCGGCACCGCCCCACCGGAGCGGAAGCGCGAGCGGCATGCTCGCTACGGCGAGGCTTCTGGGACAAACCACGGGCGCGGCACTCGTAGCGCTGCTTTTCCACATCACCTCGACCGACAGCATCCACACGGCTCTCATCCTGGCAGGCGGATTCGCCGCCGCGGGAGCCGTCATCAGCTTTACCCGTCTTTCGCTGCCCATGCCCAAAGAGCTGCGCCCGGAGAAACGGCGCTGACCGACGCGAAACGGTTTCACCGAACGACACTCGCTCATCTCCTCCCGCAGAACCGATACTGCCGGCACACCGAGCGCACGCGATACCAGACGGCGTTCCCCGCCGCCTGCACCTGTTCCACGAAACACAGGAACAGTCCGGTGGAAGCTCCTGACACATCGGGCAATACGCCCGCCCCCTGTACGAACGAATCCGGGCCGAAAGCGCTGCTGCTTCCGGCCCGGATATTTTCGACACGACCTCCTTTTCAGGGCATTACGTATTCGGCCCACTGCGTAGCCTCCCATGCCTCTTTCGTCACCGGCAGCCAGTCCCGCGGAATATAGGACGAAATGCCGCACACGGCATCCGCCGGGAAGAATCCGCCCGAAAAATTTCCCAATGCCGAATATATTTCCGGAGTATGGTATTCGGCCACGACAGCTGTCGCCAAAGCGGTTTCGAATTCGGAGAAGGCACGCCGGGCCTCTTCGCTGCCGCTGTCGGTAATATTCTTGAGGTAGTCTTTCAGGTCGAAAAAGGCATGTTCCGGTTCCACGACTTCGAGATACTGTATCGCTCCGAAATCGGGTTCGTCCACCTCCGCCTCGAAAATCTTCTTCACCGCATCGGCAACACCCTGCAACCCGCCGGTCGCCACCACGGTGAATGCAGCCGAAGGCGTACTTTCGCCCCGGTAGTAATCGACTATTGCGGAAGCCGCAAAAGCGAGCCTGCGGTCAATCGTATAGGCGCGGTCGAACAACAGCGGCAGCACCTTGTGGTACGGAATGCCCTTACCCATGATTTCGGCCGGCGAAGCCAGGATATACGGTGTATTGTCGCGCAGGGCGTACAGCAGTTCGATGGACGACATGAAGCAAACATCGAATACCACATAGTCGAAACGGATTTCCGACAACCCTTCTACGAGTCCTTCGACCGACATGTATTCCTCCCCGTCGGGCCCGTAAGCCCGTGTCAGGGCATTCTCCGGCCGGCGCAGGTCGTGTTCGAGACAGGGTTCGCCGGACATGGGCTGCTTCAGGTTGTTGAGCTCCGGGGGGAACCACCCCGTTCCGTGACCGAGGAGCGAGATTCCGTACACCTCGGCGGGTGCATAATATTGTACGTCCCGAAGCACTGTCTTCATAACGGCCGGGGCGGCGGAATTTTGGTCGTCGTACTCCTTCAATACCTTTTCGACGGCCTGGCCGTTCTCAAGGACGATTTCCGTCAACGCAGTTTTCCGTTCACCCGTATAATTCGTCAGGTCGTCCCAATAGACCAGTACACGGGTATCGGCGGGAATGCCCGCTTCGACGGCCTCCATAGCCATGTTCACATTTCCGCGTATAAAACGCCAAAGGTTGTTGTCCGCCACGGCATATATCAGAAACGTATGGCTTCCTTCGGTGGGTTCGCAGCCCGGTCCTCCGGGACATACCGGTTCCTTCCTGCATCCGGCAAGCAGGACGAGCGCCGCCGATACGACGGCAGCGGTTTTCAATTTCCTGTAAAAGACTTTCATTTCTTCGCTTCCTTTCCGTTAATATCCGCCCATCGGATAATCGTTTATCTTCCAGCGATGTTCCTTTTTCGGTGCATCTTCCGGGTCGCTCCAATAGACGCGGCTGTAATCGAAATAATACCCTTTCCCCTGCTGGCGGCCTTTCTCGTTGGCCACGGTGATATACTCCGTCGTCCGCGACACCACGAGCCGTTTGGTGACCGAAAGCCCCAGTGTGCCCAGCACATCGCTGGCATGCGAAAAACGCAGCACATGCATGGGCGACTTTTCGGTCAGTCCCGTGCCCGAACCGCTGATTGCGGCAAGGACCTTGTTCAGGCGGTCGTAGTTAATCCGTTCGTTCAGCGTATCGCCTATCGCGCCGTAGGCGTATGCGAGAAAATTGAGGTTGGTCGGGCTGAAAGGGTCCGACCGCATCACCTCCTCGGCATAGCGGATGATGTCGCGCATGTTGTCGTAGGAAGGGTCGTCGTGCGCCTTCTCGAACGCCATCAACACCTTGTCCTCGGCAGGTATCGGGGCGAGCGGGTGGTAATCGTCCGAAAAGGCATATCCGTAATAAAGATAGCGGTAATCCTTTTCGGTCAGCGTGGTGTCACCCGAATTGTAACGGAGCATGAGCGCCGGATAATAATAGGGTGACTCGTGGTTGATGGTCTGTTCGAATATCTCCTCGTTGTCGGGAGCCACCTGGCCCGACACGACCGGCACCGCCACCGCGATGCCCAACAGAAGTGCAATCAGTTTACGCATATATGTATAACGTTCGCCTTACGGAGTTTATTGGATTTCAACCGCCTTTCGCACCGTCGTTCCGTCCGGTGCGTTCAGAGCCCGGCCCGGCCCGAAAGCGAGCGTATCCGCTCGGTCAGTTCCGGCGACGAGGGTATGAGCGGCAGACGCAGGTTGTTTTCCAGCAGTCCTTTCAGGGAAAGCGCTGCCTTGATACCCGTCGGATTGCCTTCGGCGAAAAGCGCCTTTACGAGCTCCTCCGTCCTGTCCCTCAACTCGTGCGCACAGAAGCTGTCCTGCGCCATCGCCGCCGACACCATCGCCGCCACGTGCGACGGATAGGCATTGGCCACGACGGAAATAAGTCCGTCACCCCCCTTCTCAATCAACGATACGGCCAAGGCATCGTCGCCCGAAAGAATGCGGAAACCATCCGGCCGCCCCGCTATCAACTCCTCTATCTGTTTCATATCGCCGCTCGCCTCCTTGACGGCCAGGATATTGTCTGCCTCACGCGCAAGTTTCAGCGTGGTTTGCGGCAGCATATTGACCCCCGTCCGACTCGGTACGTTGTACAGAATGACCGGAACGGGAGAGGCATCCGCCACGGCCCGAAAATGCTCGTAAAGGCCGCGCTGCGACGGACGGTTGTAATAGGGCGTCACGCTCAGCACCGCATCCACCCCGGCAAGGTCGAAATCGTGCAGGGCGGCGACCACTGCGGCCGTATTGTTCCCGCCGATACCGGCCACGAGCGGTACCCTTCCGGCATTGCGCTCTCCGATTCGGCGCAGCACCGCCTGCCGCTCCTGCGGAAAGAGCGCCGGCGTTTCGGCCGTCGTTCCCAGCGCCACGAGGTAATCCACACCCCCGGCGACGACATGTTCCACAAGGGCATCGAGTGCCGGAAAATCGATTGCTCCGCTATCCGTAAACGGGGTTACGAGCGCGACCCCAAGTCCCGAAGGAAAAGGTTTCATACATTCACATTCTAAGATTCCGTCCATCGACGTACAGTCCGTAAAGATAATGCTTTCGGAAACAGTTTCGGCTCCGCTCTCCCGCAGAACGAACTCCGCTCCGTACGTCAGGCAAATATATATATTTATTTCTTATCCGAAAGCAAATATACACACAAAAAGTACAATTAAATCAATCAAATACCAATAAACACCTGTATATGTAAATTTCAAAACAACGCGCGCTGGCCGTCTTTTTCTGCAGCCGGTATGTCGGACACATCCGTACCGTCACCCTCCGTGTCCATTTGCGCGTCTCCTGCGCCATCGTGCTTCGCGACATTGTCCTGTACCTGCGACAGGGAATCGGCGGCATCTTCCGGATGTTCCGGTTCCGGTTCCGGTCCCGTCTCCAGCATCCGCTCGAAATCGCTTTCGGAAAGAATCCGAATACCGAGTTTCGTGGCCTTAGCAAGTTTCGCAGGCCCCATATTATCGCCCGCCAGCAAATAATCGACGTTCTTCGATACCGCCGCCAGGTTGCGTCCGCCGTGTCCCTCAATCAAAGTCTTTAGTTCATCGCGGCTGTGGCGCAGAAACGTGCCCGAAATGACGAAACTCAATCCTTCCAGCGAGTCGGAAAGCCGTTCCCGCTCCTCTTCCGCAAAACGGAGGCCGGCCGCCCTGAGCCGTTCGACGATACGCAGATTCTCCGAATCGGAGAAATACTCCCGAATACTGCCGGCTATCTTGTCCCCCACCTCTTCGGCCTGGGCGAGTTCCTCTTCCGAAGCGGCCATGACAGCATCGAGCGTACGGAAATGCGCAGCCAGATTACGAGCCGTCGTCTCGCCCACGAAGCGGATGCCGAGTGCATAGAGCACACGGGCGAACGGAACTCCGCGCGAACGGGCGAGGCTTTCCATCATGTTGGCAGCGGACTTCTCGCCCAGCCGGGGCAGTGCCGCGACCTCCTCCGGCCGTAGGTCGTACAGGTCGGCGACATCCTTCAGCATGCCGCGCTCGAACAGCAGCGCGGCGGTTTCTTCGCCTATTCCTTCGATATCCATCGCCTTGCGGGAGATGAAGTGTACGATACGACCTACTATCTGGGGCGGGCAGCCGCTGCTGTTGGGGCAATACCATGCCGCTTCGCCTTCGTACCGGACGAGCCGCGCACCGCACTGCGGACAGTGGGATACGAACTCGAAAGGCGCGCTGCCGTCCCTGCGCATCGACACCTCCACCCCCGTTATCTTAGGAATGATTTCTCCCCCCTTTTCGACATATACCATGTCATCGATGCGCACGTCGAGCAATGCAATCTGGTCGGCATTGTGAAGCGAAGCGCGTTTTACGGTCGTGCCGGCGAGCTGCACCGGTTCGAGGTTGGCCACCGGCGTGACGGCTCCCGTGCGTCCCACGGAAAAATCGACCGACAACAGCCGGGTCAGAGCCTGCTCTGCCTTGAACTTGTAGGCGACCGCCCACCGCGGAGCCTTGGCCGTCGCGCCGAGCCGCCGCTGTACGTCGTAACGGTCCGCCTTGACGACGGCGCCGTCCGTATCGTAGGGAAGTTCCGGTCGCAGCCGGTCGGCATAATCGATGAAATCGATAATCTCTTCCCAGGTACGGCACAGGCGCATGTGGTCCGATATGCGGAATCCCCATTCCCGCGCCTTGTTCAGGTTCTTCCAATGCGAATCGTAAGGCAGTCCCTCGCCCGCCATCGCATAAAGGAAACAGTCCAGCCGCCGGGAAGCCACTACCGAAGAGTTCTGCAGTTTCAGCGTTCCGGCCGCAGCGTTGCGGGGATTGGCGAACGGCTGCTCGCCGATTTCCTCCTTCTCTGCATTGAGGGCGGCGAATACCGCTCGCGGCATGTATATCTCGCCCCGCATTTCCAAATAAGGGGGAAATCCGTCTCCGGAAAGCACCAGCGGAATGCTGCGGATGGTACGCACGTTTTCCGTCACGTCGTCGCCCATCGTCCCGTCGCCCCGCGTCACGGCACGTACCAGACGTCCCGCTTCGTACATGAGCGATATGGCCGTTCCGTCGAACTTGAGCTCGCATGCGAATTCCGTATCGCCGGCCTCCTTCGACACCCTGTCGAAAAACTCTTTCAGTTCTTCGAGCGAATAGGTATTGGAAAGGGACATCATCGGATAACGGTGCCTTACCGTCTCGAAACGGTTGGTCCGGTCGCTGCCTACCCGCTGGGTGGGCGAATTGGGGTCGTAGAACTCCGGATGGGCCTTTTCGAGCTCCTGAAGCTCGCGCATCATCCCGTCGAACTGCCGGTCGCTCACGACCGGTTTGTTCTCGACATAATACAATCGGTTGTATTCATTGAGCAGTTCGCGCAGCTCCTTTATCCTCTCTTCGGGTGTGTTCATACATTCTTTCGACTCTCTTTTTTCAAATATCCGCTACGGGCCCTATAAAGGTACGGATTTTGTCTTTTGCAATGCAAGAATCCTGCTGAAAATCGTTGTCTGAGCGTGCTGTAAGGCATAAATGTTTTTTGCGCGAAAAAAAGCCGATTTGGTACTTGTATTGCAAATTTTGCTTATACTTGCAAAAATTTTTTTCCAAGTTATGCCGAACACAAAGACAAACAAGAAACGTGTGGTTGTCAAACTGCAGAACATGCCCGAAGAACTTCAGGAAGCGGTAAGAAAACAATACCCGACCGGTTTTACAGACCACATGATGCGGATAGACAAGGGGCCTGGCGATTTCTTCTATGCCGTGGTGTTTGAAACGGAGGACACGAATTACCTCGTCAAGATAGACGTCAATGTGGACGGGCAGATAGAAGAAGACGACGAAAAGGATTATTACAACGACGACATAAAAGGAGCGGACGAACTCGCCGATTCCCCCGACGAAGAGACCGACGACGAAGATTAACGGAACGCCCGATTGCGGAAGGGCCCCATAAACGATACGAAAACCGACACGAATACTGAAACTGATGGAAGCGAATCACAAACATTACGACAACGGAGAAATAACGGTACACTGGAAACCGGAACTTTGCTGGCATGCAGCCGAATGCGTATCCCGTCTTCCCGCGGTATTCGATGTAAAGAAACGTCCGTGGGTGGATGTACAGGGGGCTACTACCGAAGAAATCATCCGCGTGGTGGAATTGTGTCCCAGCGGCGCACTCTCCTGGTCGAAGACCGGTGACGGCAGGTGACGCTGCGGGCAGGATATGAAAAAGGCAGGCTTCGAACAGCGCCTGCCTTTTTTGCGTCCGTATCCCCGGCCGTCACGGTCGTTCCCAGTCGAGAATACGGTACAGGTCGTAATTTTCGGGGTCGGGCACGTAGCGGCGGGCCGCATCGTAATCGGCCGGGCCTATATACGAAAGCAGGTTGTCGATAACGTACCGGCACCTGTCGGACCCGATATCCACCGTCCGGGGCGGGATTTTGCCCGTCGCCGGGTCCTGAATATCGCGCAGGTAAAGCTGCCCTATCCGTCCCGTCCGGTCGGTGCATACCATGCAGCCCGTCTTTCCCTCGGAGTAAAGCTTGTAGACGCCCGCACCGAGCGTCGAACAGTATTCGAGGTCGAATGCCGTGGGAGTCTGACACCGCATTTCGTAGCCGAGTTCCACGGGCCGCGGCCGTACCCTCAGGTTGATTCTGGAGAGTTTGTCGTCTATCAACGTACAGAAAACGTGCGCCTTAGACACTTTCCAGAGTTCCGGATGTCCATGGTCGTCATAGGAGAAACATACGCCGGCCGCGGCTATCTCGTCGGGACGGAGTTCGTGGAACACGCCTTCGGATATCATCGCCGTACCGTAGTTCATGCCCATCAGACGGCGTTTCACCATCGAGGAAACCACTAACCGGAGAATTTTGTCCACGGTGATTTCCGTCCTGTCGAACATTTCGGGTATCACAATCATCGGCAGGTGCGCGGCCGTACCGATACCGAAAGCGAGGTGGCCCGCCGAACGCCCCATGGCCGTTATGACGAACCAGTTGCCGCTGGTACGCGCATCGGAATAAACCGTGCGGGCAATCACCGCCCCCTTGTCCTTGGCGGACTCGTAACCGAAAGTCGGCATGCCGTCCGGCAGAGGCAGGTCGTTGTCGATGGTTTTCGGCACGTGGATGTTTGCGATGGGGTAACGCTTCTCCTCAAGGAACCGCGCTATCCGGTTGGCCGTGGAAGCCGTATCGTCGCCGCCGATTGTCACCAACAGCCTGATGTCGTTGTCGATGAAGAAATTAAGATTGAATCGCTGCTGGAAATCGTCATCGCTCGGCCTGTAACGGCTCATTTGCAGATACGAACCTCCACGGGCGAATATCTCGTCCGCCAGACCGTAATCGATGTCCAGCATTCTGGGCTCTCTGGAAAACAATCCCCTGTAACCGTCGTGAAGCCCTATCACACGAAAACCGTGCGTCAGGAACGTTTTTGCCACGCTGGCGATGACGGTATTCATTCCCGGTGCAGGTCCGCCGCCTGCGAGGATGGCTATGGCATTTCTCATTTCGAGTTTCTGTTTTTTATTTCAGTTCATCGGGTCGCTGTCGGCCGGGGGAGACATGCCCGTATCCGGCCGCAGCATACGGCCTACAGTTTCGACAGGAATTTCGTCCGGTCCACGATGTAACGCACATGGGTTCCTTCGCCTATCAGCACCCCGCCGTCGAAAGCAACGACACGGAAAGTCAGCCGCCGTCCTTCCGCCTCGACGAGTTCCGCCAGGGCCGTCACGACGGCTCCGGGCCCCGAAGGACGCACATGCGTGGTGTTCATGGAAGCTCCCACTGTGGTACTCCCTTCGGGCAGTTCCGCGGCGACGGCCAGCATGGCGGCATGCTCCATCAGCGCCACCATGGCCGGCGTTGCGAAGACGTCCATGTCGCCCGACCCCATCGCCGATGCGGTGTTGCCGGCCCCGACCGTCGTCTTCGCTTCGTATTTCAAGCCTATCTCCAACATGACCGCTACCTGTTTCTGTCCGCCTTAATCCGTTCCGCCATGGCATCAGCCAGCGGTTCGAACAGCGCAAGGTTCGCCGGCGTGGCAGTCCCCGTCACTTCCACCGGTTCGCACACCAGTTCCCAGCCGCTCGCCTCGGCGAATTTCCGGAGCGCACGCACGCCGCCGCCGCTGAAGCTGCCGCTGCCGAAAATCGCAAGTTCGCGGTTCTTGAGTCCGTAATGCAGCATGGAACTGCACAGAAGCTCCATGAGAGGGAACATGTCCGCATTATAGGCACAGCTTCCGAGCATCACGTAACGACACCGCCATATCTCGCTGATAAGGTAGGAAAGGTGCGTTTTCGATACGTCGTACACCTTGATTCCCGTAATGCCCCGTTCGGCCATGCGGTCTGCGATATGGTTGGCCATGTGTGCCGTATTGTTGTACATGGAAGCATAGATGATGACGACGGCATCGTCCGCCTCGCAGCGACTCCACTTGTCGTACAGCGCGATGACCTCGCCCGCCTGACGCGTCCATACCGGCCCGTGAAGCGGGCACAGCGTTTTCACATCGAGCGACGAAAGTTTCGCCAGGGCCTTCTGTACCATCCCGCCGTACTTACCGACTATATTGGAATAGTAGCGCCGCATCTCTTCCTCGTATTCGGCCAGGTCGGTGAGCGCATCGGTCATGGCGCCGTCCGTAGCACCGAACGTTCCGAACGCATCGGCCGAAAACAGCATCTTTTCGGTCGATTCGTAGGTCATCATGGTCTCCGGCCAGTGTACCCACGGCGTCATGTAGAAATGAAGCGTATGCCTGCCCAGCGACAGCGAATCGCCGTCCTTCACTTCGAGGAACCGCTCTCCCAGGTCGCCCACGTAACCGGCGAGTATCCTGCGGGTCATGGCGTTGCCGATGAGCTTCACGGACGGATAGCGTTTCAGCACGGTACCTATCTCGCCCGAATGGTCCGGCTCCATGTGGTTCACCACCAGATAGTCGAGGTCACGGTCGCCCAGTATCTCGCCGATACGGTCGAGGTAAGCCCCTTCGCTGCCGAACTCCACCGTATC
Source organism: Candidatus Tidjanibacter gallistercoris (assembly GCA_019114205.1). Lineage (GTDB taxonomy): Bacteria > Bacteroidota > Bacteroidia > Bacteroidales > Rikenellaceae > Tidjanibacter > Tidjanibacter gallistercoris. The sequence goes on from DXFY01000012.1 coordinate 13,470, forward strand.
CAGCAATGCGCATTTGTCGTCGCGTATGAGGTAGGAATTGTACGACACGCCGTAAGGTATGGGCCATATGTTCTCGAACAAAGCCGTCCGCCGGTCATTGACGCCTATCAGATAGATTCCTTCGGCAATACTAACATTTGTTTGCATACGTTATTTGTTTTAAGAATATCTAACATCGGTATAAACTGTTACCTTTGTGTACAAAGATAAGGCTTTTCGATGAGACCGAAATACATATTTGTAATTATACTCGCCGCCGCTGCCGGGACACTGTACGGACAGCATCCCAACCCGTATCGGTTCCGCGGCGGAAGGTATAACGGTTTCGAAATCGACCGGGGCGATACGGTCATCCGCGTTGCGGTGGACCCGCTTTACGTATTTGCGCCGCCGAAGAACACGAAACAGTACGAAAAGCTCGTTCGGAACGTAAAGAAAGTTTACCCTTATGCCGTCGAAGCACGGCAGTATATGAGAACGCTGGAAGCGGAACTCGACCGAATCGAATCGCCGCGGGAACGGGAAAAGTTCATCGCCTCGATGGAAAGGGAAATCGTATTGAAATACACCCCCATCCTCGAAAGGATGACCTACACGCAGGGAAAAATCCTCATCAAGCTCATCGACAGGGAGACCGCCCGTACGCCCTACCAGTTGCTCCGCGATTTCAGGGGGCGTTTCACGGCGGGATTCTACAATGCCATTGCAAAAATCTTCAAGGCCGACCTCAAACAGCATTACGACCCGTCCAAAGGGGGCGAGGATGCTCTGATAGAACAAATCGTGACCCTAATCGAAGCAGGGCTGCTGTAATTTGTCAGCACGGCGGAAACAGGAGAGCGGAGGAACTTGCAATGCAGTTCCTCCGCTCTCCTGTCATTTCGTCGCCGCGGGCATACGGCCGCTTCAATCGCAGCCCTTTTCCTGCCGCCGGGCGGCTTTCCGGGCACGACGACGGCGCAATCCTGAGGCAATACTGTTCATGATACCCGCGTACAGTCCTTTACCCATATAGCGCGCCACGCTCTGTACGGTATCCAGAATACTGAATCCATAACTAATCGCATCGCGCCAAGAGAACATTTCGAGCGCTTCCCGATACTCGTCGCGCACATCGGCTTCCATTCGGCGTATCGCACGGTTCACCTTTCTTCTCGCTGCCTGAAGCTCCCTGAGCGAGCCCAACCGGGCCAGCTGGCTGTCCTCAATCCTCTTCATCGTCTTCCTCCGCCTCGTTAAAATTAGTCCCGAAAAACATCCGGCTGAACGTTCGCACCATTCCGCCGGTGAAGAGCCTGCTGCGGAACATGTAAAAGAACAACGCAGCAATCAGATAGAAACCGCCGACGATAACGAATGCCCATATCACCGAGTTTATCCAGAGGGCAACGGCAGCCACCAGCGCACCCGTAAGCGTCACCAGAGCCAAAAGCAGCATCAGCAAGAATGCGGTCAGCGATATGGCCCGGCTGCAGAAAACCGCCAGGTTTTCCACCATATTGAGCTTGAACCTCTTGATGCGCAGGTCGATGTAGTATTTGATATCCTGAAAAAGTTCTTCCATCGTCCCGTGTGTCATGCGTACGCTATTCTTTCCTGCCGTTCGCGCATTCGCATAAATCCGCCTTTGCACCCGCCATTTCGTTATCGACGTGTTCGTGTGCCTGAGAAACTCCCTGCTGCACCTGCCGGACACCGCGGCTCATCGCGTTCTTGGCTTTCTCCGCGGCTCGCTCCACGAACTCGCCGGCCTGCCCCATCTCTTCGTTCACGAATTCGCGCACCTGTTTGCGCGTCTTTTTCCCGCTCTGGGGTGCGTACAGAAGCGCCGTCACACCGCCTGCAATGGCGCCGATAAGAAATGCTGCTACATTAGAACCCTTCATAACTTTCGATTTTATTTGGTTAAACATCATGGTTCGCCCGACATCCGCTGGGCCTCAGTTCCGCACCTTGTGGTGCAACCGGACCTCGATGTTGCCTCGCACCGCTTTTGAATAGGGACAGAACCCGTGTGCGGCCTCCATCAGCTCTGCGGCCTGTTCCTCGGTAATCCCAGCCGGAAACGTGCCCGTGATATCCGCCTGAAGACGAAATCCGCCGTCGGTGGGGTCTTTCCCGATACCTACCTCCACGGTGATTTCCGCATCGTCGACATCGAGTCTCCTGCGCCGTGCCAGCAGCGTCATCGCCGAATCGAAACAGGCAGCGTATCCTGCCGCAAACAACTGTTCGGGATTGCTGTATCCGCTCTCGCCTCCCATCTCCTTCGGAGTGCGGAGTTCGAGGTCTATGATGCCGTCCGAAGAGGCGACATGTCCGTTGCGTCCGCCCCTGGTCGTCGCGCGGGCCGTATATAATATTTCCATAAATGCTTATGTTATCACACTGCCGGACCATATCGTCCTGCCCTAACTTTATAAGCAATATCCTTGCCATACCTTCTTCGTGCCGGCGATAACATGCCCGCAGGGTTGTCTGCGTCCGTCTGCTCCCGCGCGGGAATACCCTTGCGTCCGCTTCGGGCCGCATGTCCTTGCCGCACCGAAACGGGCCCGGCAATGCACTGCGCCGTCCGCCGCACATGCTGCCGGCATAACGAAAACGGAGGGCCGAACCGTTCCGACCCTCCGAAAACGACGTCATTTCCGTCTCCGGCATCCGCACCCCGCAACACGGGATACCGCCCCCGCCGCTCCGGCTGGTGGATGCCCGGTTACGGTACGATACGCGTTCCGCCGCCGGGAACGCCCAACTGCGTGGCATCGGTTATCACGCACTCCTTTCCTCCGTTGCGCACGAAGTAGAGCGCGGCCCGCACCTTGGGCAACATGGAACCCTCCGAGAATTGTTTCTCTTCGATATAACGTTCCGCTTCGGCTACGGTCATGGTATCGAGCGCCCGTTCGTCGGGCTTGCGGAAATTGACATATACTTTCGGAACATCCGTCAGAATGTAGAACTCGTCGGCACCTATGCGTACCGCGGTCAGGGCCGATGCCAAATCCTTGTCGATAACGGCTTCCACTCCGACGAGCCGGTCTCCCTCCCGGTACACGGGTATCCCGCCGCCGCCGGCCGTGATGACGATGTTGCCTTCGTCGGCAAGGCGTTTCACGATATCGACGTTGATTATTTCGAGCGGCACGGGCGATGCGACGACCTTGCGCCAACCGTTTCCTTTCGGGTCTTCACGGAAAATGGAACCGTCGGCAGCCGACATCCGCTCCGCATCTTCTTTCGAATAATACGGGCCGATGGGTTTGGTGGGATTTGCGAACCGTTCGTCGTTGCGGTCCACCACCACTTCCGTAACCATCGTGACGACATTGCGGCGGAGTGCCCGCGCAGCCAGTTCGTTGCGCAGCGTGCGCTCAATCATGTATCCTATCGAACCCTGCGTTTCGGCCACGCAGAAATCCATCGGCATGACCTGAAGACCGTACACCTGACGGCCCGCATCGTGCTGCAACATCACGTTGCCGACCTGAGGCCCGTTGCCGTGCCCTATGACGAGGTTGTAATTCCGGGAAACGAGCTGCAACAGGGAGTTGCAGGTATCTTGTACGTTCCGTAACTGTTCGGCGTAAGTACCTTTCTGTCCGCTCCGCAGAAGGGCATTCCCACCCAGTGCGACTACTGCGAGTTTTGTCATGTTTCTTTAAGGTATTTCTTTAAACGTTAGGCCGAAGGCTTACTGGGCCTCCGGCGCGCACAAAAGTAAGCAAAATGGAATGAAAAACAAATTCACCGTTACATTCCGTTACCGTTTCTCCGCAAAAACCTCCGAATCGCAGCCCAAACCGCTCCTTGCGGACGCCCCGCATGTTCCGCAGTCCCGTCCCGGCCGCACCGCGTACACATGCGAATGGCGGCACTTGTGCCGCCATTCGCATACAACCGAACCTGCACCGGACATACGCCGGTTTCGTAAAACACCCGCCGCAGACGGGTCAGGCCATTTCCCGCCGCAGGCGCGAAGCCAGCAACGGCAGTCCTTCGGCGCCCCGCAACCGGATGTGTTCCTTCAGACCGCGGACTCCGCGGGTATCCGGCTCGCCGGGGTCTACCAGATATACCGGTGTCCCTTCCGGCACGTACCGCACGAGCGAGGCCGCCGGATAGACTGCAAGCGAAGTGCCCGCGACAATCATCAGGTCGGCCTGTGCAGCCGTTTCCGCCGCCCGTTCGAAATTGGGAACGGACTCTCCGAAAAAGACGACGAACGGTCGTGCCGGCGAACCGTCCGGCGCCCGGTCGTCGAGCCGCTGCTCCCATCCTTCAATCGGAAAGACCAGCCGTTCGTCCACCGAACTGCGCAGTTTGCGCAGCTCGCCGTGCAGATGCAATACATCGCTGCTGCCGGCCCGCTCGTGCAGGTCGTCGATATTCTGGGTGATTACCCGGACATCGAAAACGTCTTCCAGCTCCGCGAGCGCACGATGCCCGGCATTCGGTGCGGCGGCCAACAATTCCCGGCGCCGCATGTTGTAAAAGCCGATGACCCGTTCCCGGTTGCGCACGAGGGCCTCCGGAGTACAGACATCCTCTATTCGATAGTTGGCCCACAGCCCGTCCGCATCGCGGAACGTAGCGATGCCGCTGTCGGCACTGACGCCGGCACCGGTAAAAACCACGAGTTTTTTTCTGCCCATTATGCTGTTCCTCCTTTCCTCTCCGCCAACTCACGCCGTCCTGCTGCCGATTCGGCGCCATACGGGAACCAGCACGCAGCCGACGACCAGAAACTTCAATGTCGTATGCGCGGCACATTCGACGACATCGATTGCCCCTTTCAGACACTCCTCGATGCTCGGCCAGGCAAGCAACGCCGCAAACAGCAACAATGCGCCCGCGACCTTCAGTTTCGCCCCAACCGTATCGTTTTTCCCGTCATCCTCCTCTTCCGTTTCGTCGTCTTCCTTCCTTTCCGGACGCACGGCGCACCAGATGCCGATTACGTAACTCAACGCACATATACCCGCAGCCAAGAGCGCTCTGCGCATGACCGCTTCTTCGGGCACACCGCCCGCAAAACGGTACAGCAAAAAAATCACCGCAAAACCGATGGCCGCCGCCGGCAACACGCCGCGCCACAGGGAAGTCCGGACAAAATCGTTCCAAACCGTTTTGTCGAACCGCAACAGCCTGCGCAAATACCTCCGGAGGCGATGCATTGCCGGACACTTATCGGGTGTTTGTCTTCGCATACATCTTGTTTTTACACCGACAGGAAGCATCTTTCCTCCGGCAGCCTTACAAAATTAAGAAGATAATCCGACATCGCGGTACCGCTGCTGCCTCTTTTTGTCCGCCCGCCGGCCGCCATACGAAAAACCGGGAATCGCATTGCCCGACTCCCGGCTTGAAACCGATAATCCGTCCTTGCGGAACGGCGCACGCAAGCGTCTGCGGCCGGCTCCGTTCCGAGGGAACGTTACGAATTCATGGCTCCGTTCACTTCGATGACCTGCCCGCTGACATAGCTGGAAAGGTCGCTTCCGAGGAACAGGGCCACTTTGGCGATTTCCTCCGGAGTACCGCCGCGACGAAGCGGTATCTTCTTGTTCCACTCCTCTTTTACGGCTTCGGGCAACTGTGCCGTCATGTCGGTAACGATAAAACCGGGGGCGATGGCATTGGCACGTACGCCGCGCGAACCCAGTTCGAGAGCGACGGATTTGGCAAGACCTATCATGCCCGCCTTCGAAGCCGAATAGTTGGCCTGCCCCGCATTGCCGTGCACGCCTACCACGGACGACATGTTGATGATGCTGCCGCTGCGCTGACGCATCATAATCGGAGTTACGGCATGTATGAAATTGAAGGCCGACTTCAGGTTGATATCGATTACCATATCCCATTGTTTTTCATCCATCTTGAGCATCAGGCCGTCCCGCGTAATCCCCGCATTGTTCACGAGGATGTCGATACGGCCGAAATCGCGCATGATTTCTTCCACGACGGCATGCGTCTGCCCGTAATCGGCGGCATTGGAAGCGTATGCCTTACCGCGTACGCCGAAAGCGATTATCTCTTCCTCCGTTTTCTTCGCATTTTCGTCTATGGCCAGGTCGGTAAAGGCGATGTCCGCCCCGTTCTCGGCAAAGCAGAGAGCGACGGCCCTGCCGATGCCGCGGGCCGCACCGGTTATGACGGCCACTTTTCCTTCGAGTAATTTCATGGTCAACATGTTTAGGTAAACATCCGGGCAAAGATAACATTTTTTTCCGAGGCAGCGGGCCCCCTGCTGCTTTTCAGCCGGCCGGTGCGGAGGACAATTCCTATATTTTTCATACCTTCGTCCTATAAATAGAGGAGACGGCTTCCGTCCGCAAATTCAGAAACATACATGAAGACACCGAAACCGATTTTCGCAGCCTTGGCGCTTCTGCTCGCCGTGCCGGTCTGCATCGCAGGAAACCCCTTCGTACCGACCGAAGAGGGAACCACGCTTTCGTACGTGCACAAAGACAGGAAAGGCAATATCGTCAACCGCTCCGTCCAGACGGTCACCGGCGTCGCCGAAACCGTAGAAGGTACGGTAATCACCCTGAATGACGAAATGCTGGATGCGGACGGCACCCCCCTGACGTCCGCCGCGGCGGACATGCAGGAAACCATCGCTTCCCTGACGATACGGGTACGCATATCCGGCGACCGGGTGTTCATTCCCGTGGAGAACCTCGAAGAAATGATAGCGGAAATAAAGGAAAGCATCCCGGAAACCGAAGACATCGACTTCATAGTGAAGATGGACGAAATCAGCTATCCGCTCCATCCGAAGGCAGGCCAGCAGCTCGAAACCGCCCGTGTCTCCATGTCGTTGAAGATGAAGGACAAGCAATTCGACATCTTCACAGTCACCATCAAAGACCGCAACATCACCGGCAGGGAGACGGTAACCGTTCCGGCAGGCACTTTCGACTGCTGGGTAGTGAACGAGACGGAGGTGATGAAGACCCCGGTCGGTATGGGAACGACCACGAAATCCGTCACCTGGTATGCGGACGGCATCGGAGAAGTCAAGTCGCTGTCCCTGAACAAACGCGGGAAACTCGAAGAAAGCTCCGAACTCGTATCCATCGCCGTCGCCTGTCGCTGACAAGTTCCGCGAATACGGGATGGAAGGGAATGACAACGGAGGACGCATGCATGCGTCCCCCCGTTTTATTATGAAAGGAGCGTGTTCTTGTAAACGATGCCGTCCTTGATGATGACCCGGAACTTTTCGTGCGGGTGCTCCAGCACCTCGATGTCTTCGAGCGGACTGCCGTCCACCACAAGCAGGTCGGCCAGCGCCCCCTCCTCCACGACGCCGAGTTTCCCCGGATAGGGATTGCGGGCGCCGGAGAGCGCCAGCAGGGAAGCATTGTCGCTTGTGACCATCCGGAGAATCTCGTAATTGGAAAACCACCGGCGCAGCTTCACGATTCCGTGGTTCTGGTTCTTCGTATTGTCGGGATTGAACAGCAGGTCGGTTCCCCATGCCAGCCGCACACGGTATTTCTTCGCGAGCCGGTACGCATGGTCCGTGCCGTTGCATATCCGGATATGTTTGGCCTGCTGCACGGGCGAAGGATAGGTATTGTCCTCTACGGCGAAAGCCTGCATGCTGAGCCAGGCATCGCTGCCGGCCAGCAGTTCCATCGTCGGTTCATCAATCAGATGGCCGTGCTCGATGCTCCGGACACCGGCTTTCAGGGCCCTTGCAATTCCTCTGGGATTATAAACGTGTACCATTACGTAAGTGCCCCAGTCCTCGGCCGCACGGACAGCCGCACGAATCTCCTCCTCGAAGAACTCGGCGACATCGAGCGGGTCGTAAAGCGATGCCGCACCGCCGCCCGTCATCAGTTTGATTTGCGAAGCGCCCTGTCTCAAGTTCTCGCGCGTGGCCTCCATGACCGCTACCGGGCCGTCCGCAATACGCGAGGCCCCGATTTGTTCGAAATGGGCCATCTCGCATCCGCAGTCTCCGTGGGCATGCTCGTAAATCATCCGGAAATCGCCATGCCCCGAAGTCTGGGAAATCATGGCGCCGCTCGGATAAATGCGGGGCCCCGGCAGCCTCCCTTCGTCGATGCTCCGTTTCAGTCCGAAAACCGGGCCTCCCGCATCCCGGATGGTGGTGAAACCGCGCTGCAAGGTAGCTTCGGCCTCCCGTCCTGCCATCAAGTAGGTATAGGAAGGGTCTCCGGCGAGCAAGTCCATCATCGTATTGCAGCACAAATACGCATGCCAATGCGCATCAATCAGGCCGGGCATCAGAAACATGCCCGCTCCGTCTATGACCGTAGCCTGTCCGTCCGCAGGCATCTCGATGGGAGCGGTCGCAATCCGCTCAATCAGGTTGTTCCTGACCAGTACACTGCCCCGCTGCGTCCCGGAATTCTTCCCATCGAAAATATCGACGTCCTTTATCAGTATTATCGAATCCATATAAATAAATTGATACTCGTTCCGCTTCGATACGGAATGTCAAATATGAGGCCAGACATGGAAAATGCCCGACGGAATCGTCCGGAATGCAGCCTTCCACGCAGGGTACCGCCCCCGATATCCCGCGGTCTTTCGAACACGATAATCCGGCCGAACCGTTTCCCTACCCGCCGCCCCGTCCCAGCATCCGGGACGAACGGCTGCACGGCCCGCCGCAGGAAACCGTACGGTTTTTCTTCCGCCGATGTGCCGGTCGGAATCTTCTCCCCTTTTTTCGGTTTCAACCAAAAAAAATATAACTTTGCGGGAACGCGAAAGCAAGAGACGATTCATTTTCAAAATAAATTAGATTTCATGAAAAGGGATAATCAGGTCTTCGACCTTATTGAACAGGAAAAACAGCGTCAGCTCCACGGCATCGAACTGATTGCATCGGAGAACTTCGTGAGCGACGAAGTGATGCAGGCCATGGGCTCCGTACTCACCAACAAATACGCCGAGGGCTATCCCGGCGCACGCTACTACGGCGGCTGCCAGGTGGTGGACAAGGTGGAACAGCTCGCCATCGACCGCGTATGCGAACTCTACGGAGCCGAATACGCCAACGTGCAGCCCCATTCCGGAGCACAGGCCAACATGGCCGTGTTCATGGCCGTGCTCAAACCGGGCGATACCTTCATGGGCCTCGACCTCGCACACGGCGGCCACCTCTCGCACGGCTCGCCCGTGAACATGTCCGGCATCCTCTACAAGGCGGTCGGCTACCAGGTGGGGCAGGAAACCGGCACCATCGACTACGATGCGATGGAGGCCCTCGCTCTGGAGCACAAGCCGAAACTCATCGTCGGCGGCGCTTCGGCATACTGCCGTGAATGGGACTACGAACGCATGCGCCGAATCGCCGACAAGGTGGGGGCCATCCTGCTCATCGACATGGCGCACACGGCGGGCCTCATCGCCGCAGGGCTGCTGAAGAACCCGGTGAAATACGCACACATCGTCACCTCCACCACGCACAAGACGCTCCGCGGTCCGCGCGGCGGTATCATCCTCATGGGCAAGGACTTCGATAACCCCTGGGGTATCAAAACGCCGAAGGGCGAAATCAAGAAGATGTCGGCCGTGCTCAACTCCGCCGTATTCCCCGGCATTCAGGGCGGCCCGCTGGAACACGTCATCGCGGCCAAAGCCGTAGCCTTCGGCGAAGCGCTCCGGCCCGAATACAAGGAATACCAGACGCAGGTGAAGAAGAACGCCGCAGCAATGGCCGAAGCGTTCATCAAACGCGGCTACAAGCTCGTTTCCAACGGTACCGACAACCACCTGATGCTGATTGACCTCCGCACCAAGTTCCCGGAAATATCCGGCAAGAAGGCGGAACGCACGCTGGTGGAGGCCGACATCACGACCAACAAGAACATGGTGCCGTTCGACAGTCGCTCGCCGTTCCTCACCTCCGGTATCCGTATCGGTACGCCCGCCATCACCACCCGCGGACTGAAGGAGGACAAGATGGATTACATCGTCAGCCTCATCGACCGCGTGCTCTCCGATATCGACAACCCTGACACGATAGCGGCCGTAAGGGAAGAGGTACACAAACTGATGGCCGATTACCCGCTCTTCGCGTGGTAATCCCTTCACGAACAGACAGCAGAATGCTCCGGCCCGTCTCGGTCGGAGCATTCTTTTTTCCGGCATCCGCACCGGAGCTCCGCAGGCAGGGGGCTGTCCCTTGCCTGCCGTCCTTCCACAGCAGCGTACCTGAGGCCGCATGCCGTTCCTTCCCGGCAGAATCGGATACGGAAAGGGCCGCACGCCCTACCGCATGCAGCCCCGAACCGCCCCCTCGGAACGGTTTACCTGTTCCGTCCGCGTTCCACGGTGTGGAGGATGTTCCTGTCCTTGTCCAGCATGTAGAGCTTCAGACTGTCGGCCGATGCGGACACTACCGAGAATCCGGTGGCCGAACTGCAAAAGAGCGTTCCTTCTATCGGCCGCACGTCGCGGGAGAGCGAGCCGGAGGTATTGACCACATAATCCATGTCGCTGCCGGCACGACGGATATGCTGGAAGTTATGGATATGGCCGCAAATGTACATGTCCACGCCGTGCCTGCGGAGGATTGTGTCGAGTCGCTCCTGCAAATCCAGACGCTCCTCCTCGTCCTTGTCGGTGTCGGCATAAATGGGATGATGTCCGATGACTATTTTCCAGGTTTCGTCCGAGGCCGTCAGGGTGGAATCTATCCAGCGGAGCTGCGTCTCCATATCCTGTGCTGCAATGTCGCGGTAGGATTCTTCGGCCTCTTCGTGGTACTTGTCGATGAGCGGCGTCGTATCCACCCATACCACCCGGAGCGATGTGTCGTCGTCCACTTCGAACGCTTTCGTATAATACCGGCCGGGCATCACCCAACGGCGGCTGACTCCGCCGTAATCCAGCACTGCCTGCGTATTGCCGCGGTACTCGTGGTTGCCGAGGATGGGATACCAATCGAGCATGAGTTCCGGATGGGAATAGACGAGTTCGTAGTCGGTCATCCAGAGCGGGTCTTCCACGCTGGCCACTCCTTCGAAGTGGTGTATGTCGCCGGCGGCAGCCACGAATTCTATATCGATTTCCTCGGCAAGCCGCCCCATCTGTTCGGCGATGGGTTTCTGGTCGTAGTAACCGTTCCGGCCCAGGTCGTTGGCGACGATGAAATTGAACGTGTCGCCGTCCAGCCGTGTCAGGCGAGCCGCCTCCCGACCGGTCGTACCGCCTCCGCCGCAGGAAACGAGAAACAGGGAAAAACCGATTGCAAGAAAACTGTTCCTAAGAATCTTCATATACTTCATTTTTATAACGTTAAAAATCTATTTTCACTCCCAGGTTGAAGGTGCCCTTGTAGTATTCGAGCTGTGCCATGCGCGAACGGATACCCTGATAGTAGCGCAGGGGCTGGTTCGTCAGGTTGTTCGCCTCGAAGAATACCCGCACGTACTTTCCGAAGCGGTACGAAGCGTTGGCGTCGAGGAACAACTGCCCGTCGTAATAACGGTCGCCGAAGGCTTCGCTCGCCACCTCGTCCAGATAGCCGGCCGTATAGTTCAGCGATACGCGCACCGAAAGCCGGCTGTTTTCCCACGAGAGCGAGGCGTTCACCATGTGCGGAGCCGTACCGGGCAGCGACACGTTGGTACGTTCCTCGCCGTCCTCGTTGTAGATTCCGCGGGTAACGGAATGGGTGAAGGTGTAGTTGAGCATCACGCCGAAGTTACGCAGGAAGCGGCCCGGCAGGAAATCGAGCTTGCGCTGGAGCGCCACCTCGAAACCGAACATATCCACGCTGCGGCCGTTCATCGGGCGCAGGTATTCCCACACTTCGCCCTCACCTATCGGGTTGGTGAAGCCGGGGAAATCGGCAGCGAACTTTTCGGCCGTATAGTCTATGTCCAGATAGTTGAAGATGAAATTGTCGAGCCTCTTGTAGAACAAGCCGCCGGACACGATGCCGACCGATTTGCTGTAATATTCGCCGAGCAGGTCGAAGTTGTACGAATAGGTGGCTTTCAGGTTCGGATTGCCGGCCGTAATTTCGCGTTTCTCGCGCTGGATATCCACATAGGGCACCAGCGCATAGTAGTTCGGACGGGCCAGGGCCGTGGTGAAGGCGGCACGCAGCACGGTACGGTCGTTCAGGTCGTATTTGAGCGTCAGGCCCGGCAGGACGTTGGTATAGTTGTTCCGGTTGTGCCGCTCGTCGGCGTTGTCGTAATCCTCGTCGAGAATGTAGTTCCCCCGGTAGTCGAGGTCGGTGTTCTCCACCCGGACACCGGCGATGAACATGAGGTCGTTCGTGATGTTCTGGTCCCAGCGCAGGTATCCCGCCAGAATGCGTTCGCCGGCATCGTAGTTGCCCGCCATGTATTCCGACGGGTCGGCCTCCGGCGTGAACAGGGAGGGGTTGTAGAGGTCCACATTACCGATATAGCCGGAGGAGACGAACATGCCCGGCACGTACCTGTCGCCCTGAACCAGCGGTCTGTCGTAAACCACATGTTCCATATCGGAGAGTACGGGCATGCTCCCGGTGGGCACATATTCGTAAAAGTCGTTGCTGCGTCGCTTGTTTTTCCAGCGCGCGCTGAGCCCTACCCGCAGGCGCCCCTTCTGCTCCCGCACCACGCTCAGCGGCATGCGCAGGTTCACTTTGGCGGCATACTCCTCCTCCTGCGTATAATCGTGCTGTTCGGTCAGCTTGTCGAACACGAAGTCGGAATAGTTTTGTCCGGGCGCGTTTACGTACGGAAGTCGCGTATCGGCAAGGTCTTCGTTCATCGACAATCCCTCCTGGACGTACTCTATATACCGTTCATGCGGTCTGTCTTCGCTCGCCTTCGCATAGCTCAGGCTCCAGTCCATGTCCACCTTAGGGGAAAGCAGGTGGGTACCGGAGAGCACGTAGGACTGCACGCGCTGGTCTTCGAGGCGCCGCGTCCGGTTGCGCCGGTCATCGATGCCGCCCTTCGTTTCCCGCACGACGGTTCCCTCGTAGCCGGTTATCGCACTGCCGTCATATACCGGTTCTATATCCTTGAACTGCGTGCGGTAACGAGCCTCGCGGTCGTCGCGCCAGTTGTACATGAGGTCGGCCGCAATGGTGTTGCGGGAATCGATTTTCCAGTCTATGTTGAGGGTGGCGCTGCGCCGGATGCGCTGCACGTCGTATTTGCGGATATCCATCTCCTCGACATACACGTTTCCCTCGTCGTCCTGCGCCCACACGGCTTCTATGTTGTCCGAACCGTAATCCTTGTTCATATAGGAGGCGCTGAGCACCACGCCGAGCCGGTCGTTGAAGAAGCGGTTGCCGTACACGAACGAACCCGAACCCGTCGCTCCCGTGCGGATGGGGTTGTAGCCGCCCAGCAGGGTCAGCGAAATGCGCTGACCGCCCGCAGCCGCGCGGGTGACGAGGTCTACCGAACCGCCGATTGCATCGGCATCCATATCGGGAGTCAGCGTCTTGTTGACCTCTATCGTCTGTATCATGTCCGATGGAATGACGTCCATCTGCACCTTCCGGTTGTCGCCTTCGGCCGAAGGGATGCGGTTTCCGTTCAGCGTCACCGAGTTGAGTTCGGAGGCGAGCCCCCGCACGACGATATTGCGCGCCTCGCCCTGGTCGTTCTGCATGGCGATGCCCGGAACCCGCTTCAGCGCGTCTCCTATGTTAGAATCGGGGAAACGGCCTATCTGGTCGGCCGAAATGACGTTCGATACATTGACATTCGTTTTCTGCTGGTTCAGCGCCTTGGCCTGTCCGCGCGCCTGGTCGCCCATGACCACGACGGCCCCTATCTCCTGCGCCCCTTCCTGCATCACGAAATCGACCACGGCATTCCCGCCGGCTGTCACCGTCGCCTCCAGTACGGCAGGCTCGTACCCCAGGTACTCCACCTCCACCCGGTAGGAACCCGCAGGCACGTTCAGAAATTCAAAATACCCGTTGTTATCCGACACCGTATACCGGTTGAACCGGTCCAGCTTCAGGACGGCACCCGGCAGCGTCATGCCTGTAGCGTCCTTCACGGTACCCGATACAAGCCCGCCTTCCTGCGCGAGTACCCGTACCGAAAGCAACAGAACAAATAAAAACGATAGAAAATGCTTCATAAGACAAAAATTCGTTATACACATCATTTCGCCGCAAAAGAACCGCACCGGTGTTACATTTGCGTTACATATCTGCTATGTTTGTGTATAACGACTTCGTCCCGAAGTCACAGCAACATCCCCATGCGCACCATATCCGTACAGGGCATCCCCTCTTCCAGAATGGGGTTCGGATAGTGAAGCGTAAAGAAGCCGCGGTCTATCCATTCCATGCGGAAGCCGCACCGGGCATAGAGGGCCATCTGCCCGAAACCGGAATTCCCCGTGCCTATTTCCAGTTTGCGGAACCCCTCGGCACGGGCGCGCTCCGCCGCATGGTGCAGCATCGCACCGCCTATTCCCCGCCGCCGGAAAGCCGGCGATACGGCGATGTTCACTACCTCGGCCGTAAAGGGACGGGTATGCAGCAGGATGTATTCCCCCACCATATCGCCCGCAAGGAAAGCGCCGTAACAGCGCCCGCGGTGCAGGTAGTCCGACACGGCCTCCCACGATTCGTCGGCCTCCAGCAGCAGGTCGCGCGGCACCGCATCGGCCGCGACCGCTTTTATTTCCAATGCAGCAAGTACATCCATCTGTTTCTCCGTTTAACCGGACGGTCGCCGCAGGCCGTTCCGCTTGGTTCATTCATATGTTCCGGTACGCACGTGCGTGCCGCAACTGCCATTACTCCCTGTCTGCCGCTTCGCCGTCCGGCGTATCGCCCGCTTTGGTGCGCCGCCGGCCGACGACGAGGTATACCACTCCGATAATGACGGCGCACAGCAGCAACCATCCCACGAGCATGGAGAGCAGGGACTGCGGCGTCAGCGTCCAGCCGTCCCGCATCAGCGTGAGCAACAACAACAGAACGAACAATACCGCGCACGCCGTAAAGTAATATTTTTTGATTTTCGAATAGGACATCATCGTACCGTAATTTACAATCGCAACCGGATGGTGTTTTTCCGCCGCCTGCCGACTCAACCCGCACGGCAGCCACACCGGGTACACACATGAATTTACACTTTCAAAATTACCTTATTTCCGCAGAATAACAATACGCATCGGATATACGCACCGCGCTGCTCCGTGCGGCCGGCCGCCGGCTCAGAAGCGGAAAATGCGGCGACCGGCACATCGGCGGAAGAAAAATCGTACTTTTGCGCCGCACCGAACGAAAACGACCTGCCTTCATGTTACCGGGAATATGCATCATCCTGCTGTTCTATGCCTTCGGCGAGTGCATCGCACTGCTGACCGGTCGGCTCATACCGGGCAGCGTCATCGGTATGGTACTGCTGTTCGCGGCACTCTGTACCGGAATCGTGAAACCCGAAAAGGTCAGGCCCGTCGCACGCTTTCTGACGGACAACATGGGTCTGTTCTTCCTTCCGGCAGGGGTCGGCATCGTCAATGCCACGGACATGCTTTCGCAGCACTGGCAGGCGGTACTGACGGCATGTGCCGTCAGCACGGTAGCCGTCATCGTAACGGTGGCATGCACCCAGGAATGGCTGGAAAAACGACAGGGAAAGCGAAATGCCGCAGCAGGCACGCCCCCCACCGGAACCGGCCGTGCTGCAACGGCTTCCCCGCGCCCGAAAAATACTCCGGAAACGGGTACCGCTTCCGGCACAAACGACAAACGGCCATGAATACGCTGCTCCATTCGGAAATCTTCATTCTGACACTCACGACGGGCGTCTATCTTGCTGCGCTGTGGCTCTACCGCAAAACGCGTCTCAGCCTGCTGCATCCGCTGCTGGTCTCCATACCCGTGCTCGCGCTGCTCCTCCGGCTCCTCGGCATCCCCTACGGGACTTTCGAGCAGGGCAGTCGCATCATCGGCTTCTTGCTCGGCCCCACGGTCGTCGCGCTCGGCTGCCTGCTCTACGAACAAAGGGAGCACCTGAAGGCGAACGGGATTTCCATTCTCACATCGGTATTCGTCGGAAGCGTTACCGGCATCGTCAGCGTCGTGCTCATCGCACGCTGGATGGGGGCCGACCGCACGCTAATCGCATCGCTCGAACCCAAATCCGTTACCACCCCCATCGCCATGAGCATCGCCGAACGTTCGGGCGGCATTCCGTCCATCGCCGCCGTGGTAGTCATCGTCGTAGGCATCTTCGGGGGCATCGTCGGCCCGTTCATTCTCGACCGGCTGGGCATCCGGAGCCGCATCGCCCGCGGGCTCGCGCTCGGTTCGGCCGCCCACGGTCTCGGCACCGCACGGGCCATGGAGCTGGGCGCCGTCGAAGGAGCCATCAGCGGCTTGGCCATCGGCGTCATGGGTTTCATGACCGCACTGCTCGTCCCCCTCGTCGAACTGCTGCTCGGCGTCTGAAACCGCACCCGGCATAAAGCCTGTGAAACAAAACGCATCGGCAGGTATCCGCCGATGCGTTTTGCTCAGAGTGCCGACCGCACCATCAATAGTTCTGCTTCTCTTCCTCGAAGAAGGCCTGCGGATGCTGGCATACGGGACAGGTCGCGGGTGCGTTCTTCCCCCTGTGTACGTAACCGCAGTTGCGGCACTGCCATTCGATTTCTTCCTCGCGTTCGAATACCGTACCGTCGATAACCCTCTTGTAAAGACGGCGGTAACGCTTTTCATGCTCCACTTCCACTTTAGCTACCATACGGAAGGCGGCGGCTATCTGCGGGAATCCCTCCTCGTCGGCTACTTTCGCGAAGTCGGGATAGAGTTCGCCCCACTCTTCCAGCTCGCCTTCGGCAGCCGCCAGCAGGTTTTCGGCGGTAGTCCCAATCACACCGGCCGGATAGGAAGCGGTAATCTCCACCATGCCGCCTTCGAGAAACTTGAAAAACTTCTTGGCATGTTCCTTCTCCTGTTCGGCGGTTTCCGCGAATATCGCCGCTATCTGTTCGAAGCCTTCCTTCTTCGCAACGCCGGCAAAGAACGTGTAGCGGGTGCGTGCCTGCGATTCGCCTGCGAATGCCTTCAACAGGTTCTGTTCGGTTCTGGTGCCCTTAATCGATTTCATATGAGCCATTTCTTTAAATTAGGTACGGCAAAGATACGTACTTCCGCCGGAAACGGGCCGTTTTCCGCCGACAAGTTGCATCATATCTTTTTATCCCGCCATTCGTTCAAACTATAACGATATTTCGGGCGTTTGAGCTATCTTTGTATCCTTGTAACGAACAAACGAAAACACACATGGCGGACGAAAAAATCATATTTTCGATGGTCGGCGTCAGCAAGACCTTCAACAACCAGAAAAAAGTCCTCAACGACATATACCTGTCGTTCTTCTACGGAGCGAAAATCGGCATCATCGGTCTGAACGGTTCGGGTAAATCGACCCTGATGAAAATCATCGCGGGCCTCGACAAGAACTTTCAGGGCGAAGTGGTCTTCTCGCCCGGCTACAGCGTGGGCTACCTCGAACAGGACCCGAAACTGGACGACACGAAAACGGTCAAGGAAGTGGTGCAGGAGGGCTGTGCCGCCACCGTCGCACTGCTGAAAGAATACGAGGAAGTGAACGCCCGCTTCATGGAACCGATGGACGACGAACAGATGGCCCGGCTCATCGAACGGCAGGGAGAGCTCACCGAAGCGATAGACCACGTGAACGGCTGGGAACTGGACAGCGTGCTGGAACGGGCCATGGATGCGCTCCGCTGTCCCGCCCCCGATGAACCGGTGACACACCTCTCCGGCGGCGAACGGCGCCGCGTGGCGCTTTGCCGGCTGCTGCTCCAGCAGCCCGACGTGCTGTTGCTCGACGAACCGACCAACCACCTCGACGCCGAGAGCATCGACTGGCTCGAACAACACCTGCAACAATACCCCGGTACGGTCATCGCCGTCACGCACGACCGCTATTTCCTCGATAACGTGGCCGGCTGGATACTCGAGCTCGACCGCGGCGAAGGCATCCCGTGGAAGGGCAACTATTCGAGCTGGCTCGAACAGAAGACCAAGCGGCTCGAACAGGAGGAAAAACAGGAGAGCAAACGGCGCAAGACGCTGGAGCGCGAGCTCGAATGGGTGAAGATGAGCCCCAAGGCCCGGCACGCCAAAAGCAAGGCGCGTCTTTCGGCATACGACAAGATGCTCAACGAAGACACCAAACAGAAAGAAGAAAAACTGGAGATATACATTCCCGACGGTCCGCGTCTGGGCAACGTGGTCATCGAAGCGAAGAACGTGAGCAAGGCCTTCGGCGACCGGGTGCTGTACGAAGGGCTGAACTTCTCGCTGCCGCCCGCCGGCATCGTGGGCGTCATCGGCCCGAACGGTACCGGCAAGACCACCCTTTTCCGGATGATAATGGGGCTGGAACAGCCCACCTCCGGCGAATTCCGCGTCGGAGAAACGGTGAAACTCGCCTATGTAGACCAGCAGCATGCCTCCATCGACCCCGAAAAGACGGTGTATGAAACCATCTCGCACAACAGCGACATCATCCAGCTCGGCAACCGCAGCGTGAATGCCCGCGCCTATGTGGCCCGGTTCAATTTTACGGGAGCCGACCAGGAGAAAAAGGTGGGCGTACTCTCCGGCGGAGAGCGCAACAGGCTCCACCTCGCCCTTGCGCTGAAGGAGGGCGGCAACGTACTGCTGCTCGACGAGCCCACCAACGACATCGACGTGAATACGCTGCGTGCGCTGGAAGAGGGGTTGGAAAACTTCGCGGGCTGTGCGGTGGTCATCTCGCACGACCGCTGGTTCCTCGACCGCATCGCCACCCACATCCTCTCCTTCGAGGGCGACTCGCGGGTGGTATTCTTCGAGGGCAGCTACAGCGAATACGAAGAACACAAACGGCTGCTGGGCGAGGACACGACGCCCAAAAGAGTCAAATACCGCAAACTCATGGAATAACGCCATGGCACAGAAACCTTCGATTCCGAAAGGCACGCGCGACTTCTCCCCGCTGGAGATGATGCGCCGCACATACATGTTCGATACCATCAAAAACGTGTTCCGTGCCTATGGCTACGCCCCGCTCGAAACCCCGGCCATGGAGAACCTCTCCACCCTGACGGGCAAGTACGGCGAAGAAGGCGACAAGCTGCTGTTCAAAATTCTGAATTCGGGCGACTTCACGCGCGGACTCACTCCGGCCGACGTGCAGGCCATCGCCGCGGAAGGAGAGCTGTCCGGCGCGTCGGCGAATGCGATGGCGGCACGGATATGCGAAAAGGGGCTCCGGTACGACCTTACGGTTCCGCTCGCCCGTTACGCAGTGCAGCACCAGGCAGAAATCGTCTTCCCTTTCCGCCGCTATCAGGTACAACCCGTGTGGCGTGCAGACCGTCCCCAGAAGGGGCGGTACCGGGAGTTCTACCAGTGCGATGTGGACGTCATCGGAACGCGGAGCCTGCTCTGCGAATTCGAGTTAGTCAAAATCGTGGAGCGCGTATTCGGCGACCTCGGCATCAATGTAACGCTTAAACTGAACAACCGTAAAATACTGTACGGCATAGCGGAAACCATCGGTCATGCCGACAAGATGACGGACATCACCGTCGCCATCGACAAGCTCGATAAAATCGGTCTGGAAAACGTCGAGGCCGAACTCGCGGCCAAAGGCATCGGTGCGGAGGCCATCGGAAAGCTGCGCCCTATTCTGGAACTCTCCGGCACGAACGCCGAAAAGCTCGGCCGCATGAAAGAGGTCGTCGCCGCATCGGAAACGGGATTGCGGGGCATCGCCGAAACGGAGGAGCTCTTCTCCTACATCGCCGCGGCGGGCTCGAACCTCGACATCGAACTCGACCTTTCGCTCGCCCGCGGACTCAACTATTACACGGGTGCCATCTTCGAAGTGAAGGCCAAAGACCACGCTATAGGAAGCATCTGCGGCGGCGGACGGTACGACGACCTGACGGGTATTTTCGGAATGCCGGGCATGTCGGGCGTCGGCATCTCGTTCGGCGCAGACCGCATCTACGACGTCATGCTGGCCCTGAACCTCTTCCCGGAAGAGGCCGCCATCGCCACGCGCGTGCTCTTCGTCAATTTCGGCGGCGTGGAACAGCTCGCCTCCCTACGGCTGCTCCAGCAGGTACGCGATGCGGGCATCCCTTCCGAAATCTATCCGGAGCCGGCCAAGATGAAGAAACAGATGGAATACGCCAACCGCCGCGGCATACCTTTTGTCGTCATCGTCGGCGAAGACGAGCTCGCCGCGCAGACTGCAACGGTAAAGGACATGCGCAGCGGAGAACAGCAACGCGCCGCTTTCGACCGGCTGGTGCATTTCCTGCGAAGCTGAAAAGGACTGCGGCATGCAGCACAGCAAACCAAGAGGCTCGTGCTGCTTCATTCTTCCCTGTTCACAACTGCTGCGGGCAGTCGTGTCTTCTGCGCTGTCCGCAGAGAGGCTGACGACCGGAACACACAAACGGCAAAGAACAAAACGACATATAATTATTTGATTTAATACAGGATAAACAATCGTATCGTAACAACCGCTTCATGTAAGGCATATTTTCTTTTCGCCTCCGGCGACTTGGAACTTTCGCCGCATGAAGCACGGCAATGCCGCGGACGGACAACTGCCGCGCACAACGGTAAGGAGCGAACGACACAAGATACGCCATGAAAAAAATCATCTTCTTGCTGCTGGCTGTACTGCCTCTTTCGGCCGCCGCGCAGCCGGCGAAACGCGACAACAGCCATAATCCGGATTTTCAGAAACTTAAATTCGAACAATTCTTCGACTACCTGAACTCCCGGTATGTCGATACGCTCAACAGCGGCAAACTCGTGGAAGACGCCATCGTCGGCATCCTGTCGGAGCTCGACCCGCATTCGTCCTACTCTTCGGCCGAAGAGATGAAGGCCATCAACGAATCGTTCGACGGCAGCTTCAGCGGTATCGGCGTCGAGTTCGACGTCATCAACGATACCATCATCGTCGTGAACACCGTACCGGGCGGGCCCTCGGAAAGCGTGGGGCTCCTGCCCAACGACCGCATCGTTTCGGTAAACGGAAAGTCCGCGACGGGCGTCGGACGCGCCGACGTACCGGGACTGCTGCGGGGGCCCAAAGGAAGCAGGGTAACGCTCGGCGTGGCAAGACGGGGCGAAAAGGAGCACCTGCTCTTCAACGTAACGCGCGACGACATCCCCATCCATACGATAGATGCCGCATATGTGGCCGCTCCCGGCATCGGCTACATCAAGGTCAACCGGTTCGCCGGGACGACGATGAAAGAGTTCAACGAGGCATTCGACCGCCTGGGACCCGTCTCCGCGCTGATTCTCGACCTGCGCGGCAACGGCGGCGGACTGCTGGACCAGGCCATCGAAATGAGCGAATTCTTTCTGCCCGCCGGCTCGCTCATCGTATCCACCGAAGGACGCAACGTGCGGAACGTCAGCTACCGGTCGCGGAAACCGGGACGATTCACCGACGGCCGGCTCGCCGTACTTATCGATTCGTCGTCCGCTTCGGGCAGCGAAATCGTGGCCGGCGCCGTACAGGATTGGGACCGGGGCGTCGTCATCGGCCAGCAGAGCTTCGGCAAGGGGCTCGTACAGCAGCAGATACCGCTGATAGACGGTTCGGCGGTACGCATCACGGTCGCACGCTACCACACTCCTTCCGGGAGGGTGATACAGCGTCCGTTCGAAAACGGAGACATCGAAGGCTATTACATGGACCATCTGAAACGTACGCTGGACGGTCGTTATGCCGATTCGCTGAACACGGACGCACCGACGTACAGCACCCTGCGCCGCGGACGGACCGTACTCGGAGGCGGAGGCATACGACCCGACCTGACCATTCCGCTCGATACGACGAAGAACTATTCCTACTGGAACCGGCTCGTGCGGGGCGGCATCATCAATGAATACATCAACACGTACCTCGAACGGGAACGTGCGGCGCTTGCGGCCCGGTATCCTTCGTTCGACGCTTTCGAGGCCGGTTTCTCAGTGACCCCCGACATGACAGAGGCGCTGACGGCACTCGGCCACAGGCGCGGCATCGAGGCCACTCCCGACGAAACGGCGGAAACGCTGCCCGACATCGAACTACACCTGAAGGCACTTATCGCCCGAAAGCTGTGGGACAGCAACGAATATTTCCGAATTACGAACAGCGCCGGCGACCGGGAGTTCGACAAAGCGCTCGAATTACTGCAAAACCCGGCAGCATATGCCCGGCTGCTGGGCGACGACGGAGCCGCCGCAACGCACTGACCGCACCGGACGTACAGTCGGATACGCGCCGGGCAAATACTCCGGGGAATTGCATCGAGGTACTGACCGGCCCCCACTCCGTCGTTGCGTTCGTGCATTTTACCTTGCGCTGTCCGAAGGTATCTTTTGTGCGCCGCACCGCATTCCGGCACGCGCACAGCAGAAACGGACGGCAACGGTTCTGCGGGTATCGCCCTCCCCGGCGGATGCCGCAGTCCGCAAGGCCCGGCCCCTGCACACCAATAAAACGGCTGCCGGTCGATGCCGGTTCGGGGGATTTTCATACCTTTGCGAAGAACACGAAAACGAAAAGATAAAATGGAAGACGGAACGGCCGGCATTCCTGCCGGAAAACCGAATATCATACGACGCGCATACGACTGGGTACTCGGCTGGGCCGACAGCCCGTGGGGGCCGACAGCCCTGTTCGTGCTCGCTCTGGCGGAAGCAAGCTTTTTCCCGATACCGCCCGACGTGCTGCTCATCGCACTGTGTCTCGGATGTCCCCGCAAATCGTTCCGCTATTCGGCTATTTGCCTCGCCGGTACCCTCGCGGGAGCCGTCATCGCCTATGCGCTCGGTCTGTGGGCCTGGAACGCCATAGACCACTGGTTCATACCGGGCATTTTCAGCCAGGAGGCATTCGATTCGGTAGCCGCCATTTATGAAGAATGGAACTTCTGGGCCGTATTCGCCGCAGGATTCACCCCCATACCGTATAAAATATTCACGCTGGCAGCCGGCGTATTCCACATCAATTTCGGCATGTTCATGCTGGCCTCGGTCATCGGACGCGGCCTGCGGTTCTTCCTCGTCGGATGGCTCATCTGGAAATTCGGCAAACCCATCAAGACCTTCATCGACAAGTATTTCAACCTTATCGTCATG
Source organism: Candidatus Tidjanibacter gallistercoris (assembly GCA_019114205.1). Taxonomy (GTDB): domain Bacteria; phylum Bacteroidota; class Bacteroidia; order Bacteroidales; family Rikenellaceae; genus Tidjanibacter; species Tidjanibacter gallistercoris. The sequence continues at coordinate 36,634 of DXFY01000012.1, forward strand.
GCCTTCACGGTGCTATTGATAGGGGGATTCCTGCTTATCAAATACGCGCTTTGACGCCGGCGGTCATGCGTTCGTTCGGACTTATAGGTTACCCGCTCGGCCACTCCTTTTCGGCGGCATGGTTCGCCGACCTGTTCCGCCGAGAAGGCATCGCCGATGCGACATACCGCAACTACCCGCTCGCATCGCTCGACGAGTTGCCCGCTCTTATGGCCGAACCCGCCCTGCTGGGGTTCAACGTTACGGCACCCTACAAAACGGCAGTCATGGATTACCTCGACGAGCTGGACCCGACGGCGGCACGCATCGGGGCAGTGAACTGCGTCGTGCGGCATGCCGGTATATGGAAAGGCTACAATGTGGACTGGGCGGGATTCGCGGAATCGCTCGTCCCCCTGCTGGACGGACGCCGCCCGCAGGCGGCGATACTCGGCACGGGCGGTGCGGCGGCGGCGGCAGGCTACGGGCTCGACACGCTCGGCATCGACCACATTTTCGTATCCCGAAGCAAACGCAGCGAAAACACCGTCACCTACGGAGAGCTGGACGCAGCGACGATGGAACGGTACCGGCTCCTGATAAACGCCACCCCGCTGGGTACCTATCCCGACACGGAACAGTGCCCGCCCCTGCCCTACGGACTGCTTACCCCGGAACACATGCTTTTCGACATGGTATACAATCCGCCGCTCTCCGCATTTCTGCGCCACGGCAGGGAAGCCGGAGCTCGGACGATGAACGGCCGACGCATGCTCGAAATACAGGCCCTGCGGTCGTGGGAACTCTTCCTCACGGCCCGACCCGCATCCGGAGACATCCGCTGACCCGTCCGCCGACGGATAACGACGACCGGAACGCCCCTTCCGCATCCGTCCCGACGAAAATCGCAGGGCGCCCGCATCGTGCGGGCGCCCTGAATACCGTGTACGGCACGGAAGTCTACTGCACCTTCCAGGCGTTCTTGAAACTGTCCTTGTCGAATTTGGCCTTCATAATCTCACGCGCCCTGGGCAGGTCGGAAGTATTGACTATGATGCGTATGTCCCGTTCCAGCATCGGAAGGATATCGGCAGCGATATCGTTCACTATCTGATTTTCGACTCCCATCGAATCGAGCATCGCCTTGACCACCTGGGCCTGTTCCATCGAGGAAAACCTCGCTACGGTCGCAAATTCCCTGTCTTTCATATCTTCCCGGTTTTATTCGGTTTTACCGTTTATAAATATACGC
>DXFY01000013.1 GCA_019114205.1 Candidatus Tidjanibacter gallistercoris
CCGGGAAATCGATGGCCGAAAAGCTGTCGGCCGAGATAATAGCTGCCTACAACCAGGAAGGCGCTGCCTTTAAACGTAAAGAGGAGATGCACCGTATGGCCGAGGCCAACAAGGCGTTTGCTCACTTCAGATTTTAGGAGGCTCATAATCGTATGGCAAGAGATCTTAAATATACGCGCAACATCGGCATCATGGCCCACATCGATGCCGGCAAGACCACTACCTCCGAACGTATCCTCTTCTACACCGGCAAGACGCACAAAATCGGCGAGGTGCACGAAGGGGCGGCTACCATGGACTGGATGGTACAGGAGCAGGAAAGGGGTATCACCATCACGTCGGCCGCTACGACGGCGTTCTGGCGTTATGACGACAAGACCTACCAGATTAACCTGATTGACACTCCCGGACACGTGGACTTTACCGTCGAAGTGGAGCGTTCGCTGCGCGTGCTCGACGGTGCCGTGGCTACGTTCTGCGCCGTCGGCGGCGTAGAGCCCCAGTCCGAAACCGTGTGGCGTCAGGCCGACAAGTACAGCGTGCCCCGTATCGGTTACGTCAATAAGATGGACCGTACCGGTGCCGATTTCCTGGCCGTCTGCGCACAGGTGAAGGAACGTTTGGGAGCCAATGCGGTGCCCATCGCACTGCCCATCGGTGCCGAGGACAAGTTCGCGGGCGTGATAGACCTTATATATAATAGGGCGCTCATCTACGACGACGCCAAGAAAAACGAACTCGTCAATTATACCTACGAGGAGGTACCGGCCAACATGAAGGCCGAGGTGGAGGAATACCGTGCGAAACTCATAGAAGAAGTCGCCACGGTAGACGAAGCCCTGATGGAGAAATTCTTCGAGGACCCGGAATCGATAACTCCTGAAGAACTGAAAGCCGCCATCCGCAAGGCGACCATCGAAATGACCATCGTACCGATGCTCTGCGGCTCTTCGTTCAAGAACAAGGGTGTGCAGCTTCTGCTCGACTCGGTGGTGGCATTCCTGCCCTCCCCCCTCGACATCGAGGCCATCAAGGGCGTGAACCCCGCTACCGGCGAAGAGACGGTACGTCATCCGTCGGAATCGGAGCCTTTCTGCGCCCTCGCATTCAAGATAGCCACCGACCCCTATGTGGGCCGCCTCGCTTTCGTGCGCGTCTATTCGGGCAAGCTCGATGCGGGAAGTTACGTGTTCAACTCGCGTTCGGGCAAGAAGGAGCGTATCAGCCGTATCTACCAGATGCACTCCAACAAGCAGAATCCGCTCGAAACGGTAGGTGCCGGCGACATTTGTGCCGTAGTGGGCTTCAAGGATGTCCGCACGGGCGATACGCTTTGCGACGAGAAGGCACCGATTCTGCTCGAATCCATGACCTTCCCCGAACCGGTAATCGGTCTGGCGGTAGAGCCCAAGACGCAGAAAGACCTCGACAAACTCGGCGTCGCTCTCGGCAAGCTGGCCGAAGAAGACCCGACCTTCACGGTGGAGACCGACGAGGAGAACGGACAGACCATCATCCGCGGTATGGGCGAGCTGCACCTGGATATCATCGTGGACCGTCTGAAACGCGAATTCGGTGTGGAAATCAACCAGGGCCAGCCCCAGGTGAACTACAAGGAGGCCCTCACCGCTCCGGTGGAACACCGCGAAGTATTCAAGAAGCAGTCGGGCGGCCGCGGTAAGTTCGCCGACATCGTCTTCCAGCTCGGCCCGGCCGACGAAGGCGAGACCGGTCTCCAGTTCATCGACGAGGTGAAGGGCGGTAACATTCCGAAGGAATACATCCCGTCGGTTCAGAAAGGCTTCACGGCAGCCATGGCCAACGGTCCGCTCGCAGGGTTCGGCGTGGACAGCATGAAGGTGATTCTCCGCGACGGTTCGTTCCACCCGGTGGACTCCGACTCGCTCTCGTTCGAAATCGCTGCCCGCAACGCATTCCGTGCGGCAGGTGCCAAGGCCCGGCCTGTCATCAAGGAACCGGTCATGTCCGTAGAGGTGGTAACGCCCGAAGAGTACATGGGCGATATCATCGGCGACCTGAACAAGCGTCGCGGACAGGTTTCCGGCATGGAGCAGAAGGGCAATGCGCGCGCCATCAAGGCGAAGGTGCCGCTTTCGGAAATGTTCGGTTACGTGACGGTGCTCCGGACGCTCTCTTCGGGCCGTGCGACTTCCTCCATGGAGTTCTCGCATTACGAAGAGGTTCCGGCCAACATAGCCAAGGAAATCGTCGAAAAGAATGCCGGACGCAGGAAAGATGCGGAATAACCCTTTACAGAAAACTGAATAACAATTAAATCAAGGTTCTTACGATATGAGCCAAAAAATCAGAATAAAGCTTAAATCTTACGACCACAACTTGGTCGATAAATCGGCTGAAAAGATTGTGAAGACCGTAAAGGGTACCGGCGCCGTAGTGAGCGGCCCCATACCGCTTCCCACCCAGAAGCAGATTTTTACGGTGAACCGTTCGACTTTCGTCAATAAGAAGGCGCGCGAGCAGTTCCAGCTCTCCACGTTCAAGAGGATACTGGACATTTACAGCTCTACGCCCAAGACCATCGATGCCCTGATGAAGCTGGAGCTTCCGTCGGGAGTAGAGGTGGAAATCAAGGTCTGACGAAGGGGCCGGAGCGTCGTCGGCCTGCCGGCTGTCGTTATCCTTGCGCGGGGAACGAGGCGGGCGGAGACGGCAGGCTCCGGGCCGTTTTGCGGCAGCGCCGGAACGCGGAAGCGGGCCGGAGGGCGAGGATACACTCGAAACGAAACATAACAACACCAAGTAACAAGTAATCAGACGACTAAAATGTCAGGACTAATTGGAAAAAAAATCGGAATGACTTCCGTTTTCAGTGCCGAGGGTAAGAACATACCATGCACTGTTATCGAAGCTGGTCCCTGTGTAGTTACGCAAATCAAGACCGTGGAGAAAGATGGCTACGAAGCGGTTCAGCTTGCCTATGACGACAAAAGCGAAAAACACACCAGCAAAAGCTTGTCAGGACACTTCGCGAAAGCAGGAACGACTCCCAAACGCAAGGTGGCGGAGTTCAGGGATTTCCATGAAGTGAACCTTGGTGACACCATCACGGTGGATACCATCGCCGACGGCGAGTGGGTGGACGTGACGGGCATCTCCAAAGGAAAAGGGTATCAGGGCGTCGTAAAGCGCCACGGCTTCGCGGGTGTGGGCGGTCAGACGCACGGCCAGCACAACCGTCAGCGCAAACCGGGTTCGCTCGGTGCATCCTCGTATCCTTCGAGGGTGTTCAAGGGCAAGAGGCTTCCCGGCCAGGCGGGCGGCGTACAGGTTAAGGTGCTTAACCTGAAGGTCCTCAAGGTAATTCCCGAAAACAACCTTATCCTCGTGAAGGGTTCAATCCCGGGAGCAAAGGGTTCTTATTTATTAATCGAGAAGTAGGAGATGGAATTAACTGTTTATAAGACCTCAGGAGAGGAGACCGCCAGGAAAGCAGTCCTCGAGGACACGGTCTTCGGCGTGGAGCCCAACGACCACGCGATATACCTGGACGTGAAGCAATATCTCGCCAATGCACGTCAGGGCACACACAAGTCGAAACAGCGCAACGAAGTCGCAGGTTCGACCCGCAAACTGAAACGCCAGAAAGGTACCGGCGGCGCCCGTTCGGGCAGCATCCTTTCGCCGCTTTTCCCCGGAGGAGGACGCGTGTTCGGTCCCGTACCGCGCGATTACAGCTTCAAGCTCAACAAGAAGCTCAAGAGGCTGGCCCGTCGCAGTGCACTCTCTTATAAGATGAAGGATGAAGCCATCAAGGTAGTGGAAGATTTCACCATCGACGCCCCGCGCACCAAGACCGTCGTGGCCATGATGAACGGCCTCAAGGTGGCGGACAAGAAAATCCTGGTGGTGCTTCCGGAGTCGAACCGGAACATGCTGCTTTCGGCCCGCAACCTTCAGAACGTAAAGGTAATCCCCGCCGCCAACCTCACCACCTACGACGTGATGAACGCTTCGAGCGTGTTGATAGCCGAGGGTGCGGTCAGTGTAATCAATGAAATGTTAGCTTAGGAGAATCATGGAAATGCAGATTATTATCAGGCCGGTACTCACCGAGAAGATGACGGTGCAGGGCGAGAAGCTCAACCGCTTCGCTTTCATAGTGGACCGCAGGGCTAACAAGATTCAGATTCGCCGGGCCGTAGAGGATATGTACGGCGTCGTGGTGACCGATGTCAACACCGTGAACTACATGGGCAAGGAGAAGAGCCGCTACACCAAGAGCGGCCTGCTCGAAGGACGTACCAACCACTTCAAGAAGGCGATTGTTACCCTGAAAGAGGGAGATACCATTGATTTTTACAGTAATATCTAAGAGAGATGGCAGTAAGAAAGTTCAAACCCGTCACACCGGGTACAAGACATAAAATCGCCGGAACATTCGCGGAGGTGACCAAGAGCGCTCCCGAAAAGTCGCTGCTCGAACCGAAGAAAAGCACCGGCGGCCGCAACAGCAGCGGCAAGATGACCGTACGCTATCGCGGCGGCGGCCACAAGCAGATGTACCGTATCATCGACTTTAAGAGGTCCAACGACGGCATGGCTGCTACGGTGAAGGCCATCGAATACGACCCGAACCGTTCGGCACGCATCGCCCTCATCGTCTATGCCAACGGAGAGAAGAGTTATATCCTCGCTCCGAACGGACTGAAGGTAGGTCAGACCATCGTCAGCGGACCTGGCGCCGCACCGGAAGTGGGCAATTCGCTTCCGCTGGCCGAGATACCGCTCGGTACGGTGATACACGCCATAGAACTCTATCCCGGTCAGGGTGCCGCAATGGCCCGCAGCGCCGGTACCTACGCGCAGCTTCTGGCCCGCGAAGGCAAATATGCTATTATCAAACTTCCTTCGGGTGAAACCCGCATGGTACTCACTACCTGCCGCGCAACCGTCGGCGCCGTGTCGAATCCCGACCACAGCCTCGAACAGCACGGCAAGGCGGGCCGCCGCCGCTGGCTGGGCCGCAGGCCGCACAACCGCGGTGTGACCATGAACCCGGTGGACCACCCCATGGGTGGCGGCGAGGGTCGTTCCTCCGGCGGACATCCGCGTTCGCGCAAAGGTTTGCTCGCCAAAGGCTACAAGACCCGCAACCCGAAAAAGACTACCTCGAAGTTCATTATTTCGAAAAAGAAGTAAGGCCGCATGAGCGCCTTGCCTGAACAAACAGGAAAATTTAAAAGGTAAAAATAGTAGCATAATGAGTCGTTCATTAAAAAAAGGACCGTATATCGAACCGAAGCTCGAAAAGCGCGTCATCGCGCAGAACGAGAGCGGCAAGAAGAGCGTCATAAAGACCTGGTCGAGGGCAAGCATGATATCCCCCGATTTCGTGGGGCAGACCATTGCTGTCCACAACGGGAACAAGTTCATCCCGGTTTATGTAACAGAAAACATGGTAGGCCACAAACTCGGTGAGTTCGCGCCCACGCGCAACTTCCGCGGTCACGCCGGTAACAGAAAAAAATAAGTAGGAAATGGGATCGAGAAAACACGAAATGGCCGAAAGGATGAAGGCCGAGAAGAAGCAGATAGCCATTGCCTCGCTGCGTGACTGCCCCACCTCCCCGCGCAAGATGCGCATCGTTGCGGATACCATCCGCGGCGTCGAGGTGAACAGGGCGCTGGCGCTGCTGCGTTACTCCAAAAAGGAAGCTTCCATCAGGCTGGAAAAACTCCTCCGTTCGGCAATCGCGAACTGGGAGGCTAAGAACGAGGGCGAAAGGCTCGAAGACAACACCTTGTACGTGAAGGAGATTATGGTGGACAGCGCACGCATCCTCAAGAGGATACAGCCGGCTCCCCAGGGCCGCGCACACCGTATCCGCAAGCGCTCCAACCATGTCACAATCATTGTAGATAAAAAGATAACCGAAGAAAAAGCGAACTAAGATGGGACAGAAAGTAAATCCGATAGCCAACCGCCTCGGCGTAATCCGCGGCTGGGACTCCAACTGGTACGGCGGGAAAGATTTCTCGTCCAAGCTGGTGGAGGATGCTAAAATCCGCGAGTACTTGAATGCCCGTCTGGCCAAGGCAAGTATCTCGAAAATTATCATAGAAAGGACGCTGAAGCTCGTCACCGTAACCATCTCGACGGCACGTCCGGGCATCATCATCGGCAAGGGCGGTCAGGAAGTGGACAAACTGAAAGAAGAGCTCAAGAAACTCACCGGCAAGGAGGTGCAGATAAACATCTTCGAGGTGAAGCGTCCGGAGGTGGATGCGGTGATTGTGGCCAACAACATCGCCCGTCAGCTCGAAGGCCGCGTATCGTACCGCCGTGCCGTGAAGACCGCCATCGCTTCGACGATGCGTATGGGGGCCGAGGGTATCAAAATCCAGATATCCGGTCGTGTGGGCGGCGCCGAAATGGCCCGCAGCGAAACCTACAAGGAAGGACGCATTCCGTTGCATACTTTCCGTGCCGATGTCGATTACGCACTGGCCGAAGCCATCACCAAAGTGGGTATCCTCGGCGTGAAAGTGTGGATTTGCACCGGCGAAGTGTACGGAAAGCGCGACCTGTTCGAGATTTCGGGCGCAAGTTCGTTCTCCGGTACGGGCGAAGGCGGCGGTCGCAGGGATGACCGCGGACCGCGCGGCAGGCGTGACGGTAACAGGAAAAGAAGGGGAGGCGACCGTCCGGGACGCTAATGCGGGACGGCAGGTCCGGAAAGGTACCCGGTGCGCAGAGCCTCCTTTGGGATGCGCGGCGCACGGGCGTGCCTCGGAACCGAACCTATTAATGCAACAATTAAAAAACAGAAATAACAATGTTACAGCCCAAAAAGACCAAATACAGAAGGATGCAGAAGGGGCGCATGAAGGGGTTGGCCCAGAGGGGCAACCAGCTTGCGTTCGGCTCTTTCGGAATCAAGGCGCTCGATTCGACCTGGATAACGGGGCGTCAAATCGAGGCGGCCCGTCAGGCTATCGTGCGTTACATGAAGCGTGAAGGTCAGATATGGATACGGATTTTCCCGGACAAGCCCATCACCAAGAAACCCGCCGAGGTGCGTATGGGTAAGGGTAAGGGTTCGCCCGAAGGATTCGTGGCGCCCGTTACTCCCGGCCGTATCCTCATCGAAGCGGAAGGAGTGCCGTTGGAAGTGGCGCAGGAAGCGCTCCGCCTCGGTGCGCAGAAGCTGCCCATAGCAACCAAATTCGTCGTGAGAAGAGACTATACCGAAAACCAAAACTAACAGATAGACCATGAAAGCAGTAGAAATTAAAGAGCTCTCCGTAGCGGACCTGCAGGAGCGCATTGAGGCTGAAAAGGCGAATCTGAACAAGTTGAAGGTGACGCATGCAGTCTCTCAGATTGAGAACCCGCAGAATATCAAAAAGGCGCGCCGCGACATCGCGCGCATGATGACCGTGCTGCACGAAAAGATGAACAAATAATTACCGCTACTATGGAAAGAAATCTCAGGAAAGAAAGAATCGGGGTGGTTGTCAGCAATAAAATGGACAAATCCATTGTGGTGGCAGTTAAGAGGAAAGTGAAACATCCCATCTACGGCAAGTTCGTGAACAAGACGACCAAGTTCACGGCTCAGGACGATACCAATACGTGCAACGAGGGCGATACCGTGCGCATCATGGAAACCCGTCCGCTGAGCAAGACGAAGCGTTGGAGGTTGGTTGAAATAATTGAAAGAGCTAAATAGTCATGATACAACAGGAAAGCAGACTTACAGTAGCCGACAACAGCGGTGCGAAGGAAGTTCTTTGCATCCGTGTGCTGGGCGGAACGCGCAAGCGTTACGCTACCATAGGCGACAAAATAGTGGTTAGCGTGAAAAGCGCCACGCCTTCGGGGGATATCAAGAAGGGGACGGTTTCCAAGGCCGTCGTCGTTCGGACCAAGAAGGAGATAAGGCGCGCGAACGGCTCTTACATTCGTTTCGACGACAATGCCGTGGTACTTCTGAACAACCAGGGAGAAATGAGAGGCACCCGTATCTTCGGGCCGGTTGCACGCGAGCTCCGCGACCAGTACATGAAGATTATCTCTCTTGCACCCGAAGTATTGTAGAACTGATTATTCATTTTAGTTCGGCGCGGCCGGCCGGGAGCATACGGCGTTTCGGCGCAGGAGGCTGAGAGAATGGCGGCAGTGCGGCGCAAGACAAGAAACAAACAGGAAAATGTCAGCAAAATTACATATCAAGAAAGGGGACACCGTCTATGTGATTGCCGGTGAAAGCAAGAGCAAGGAGAAAACGGGTCGCGTGCTTGAAGTCGACGTGAAGAACCAGCGGGCGATTGTCGAGGGTTTCAACATGGTCAAGAAGCACACCAAACCCAATTCCACGCATCCCAACGGCGGTATCATCGAGCAGGAGGCTCCGATACACATTTCCAACCTGATGCTGGCCGACCCCAAGACGGGGGCACCGACCCGCGTGGGACGCCGTGCAGGTGATAAAGGTAAATTAGTTCGTTACGCTAAAAAGTCAGGGGAGGAGATTAAATAATGGCAACGTACACACCTACACTCAAGACGAATTACAGGGAGCAGATTGTTCCTGCCCTGATGAAGGAGTTCGGTTACAAGAGCATCATGCAGGTGCCCAGGCTCCAGAAGATAGTTGTAAACCAGGGAATGGGACAGGCTGTTGCCGACAAGAAGCTCATCGAGGTGGCTGCCGAGGAACTCTCCCTCATTACCGGTCAGAAAGCCGTGACCACCAAGTCGAGGAAGGATATCTCGAACTTCAAGCTCCGCAAGGGCATGCCCATCGGCGTGATGGTGACGCTCCGTTCGGACAGGATGTACGAATTCCTCGAAAGGCTCATCGCCGTGGCGCTGCCGCGTATCCGCGACTTCAAGGGTATCAACGAGAAATTCGACGGCAAGGGCAACTACACGCTCGGCATCGCGGAACAGATTATCTTCCCGGAAATCGACATCGACAAGATTACCAAGATATTCGGTATGGAAATCACGTTCGTGACCAGTGCGAAGACCGACGAAGAGGCCTATGCCCTGCTCCGTGAATTCGGCCTGCCGTTTAAAAACGCAAAAAAGAACTAACGAATCCTATGGCCACTCCCCGGAACGGGCGACCGCTGCCGGGGTGGGCGCATAAAATAACAAGCATTCGATATGGCAAAAGAATCGATGAAAGCCCGCGAGGTGAAACGCCAGAAACTCGTGAACAGGTATGCCGAGAAACGTGCAGCCCTCAAGGCGGCCGGCGACCAGGAAGGTTTGAGCAAGCTCCCGCGCAACTCCAACCCCATCCGTCTGCACAACCGCTGCATGATTACCGGCCGTCCGAAAGGATACATGCGCCAGTTCGGCATCAGCCGTATCCAGTTCCGGGAAATGGCTTCCAAAGGACTCATCCCCGGAGTGAAAAAGGCTTCCTGGTAAGGACTGCAAGTCCGGCCGTCGGCTTCTTTCCGGCAGGGAGGGGGTGGAATGCGTATCGCGGAGCGGATTTCCGTCGGCAGAAGGAAGCCGCGGACAGCGGGATAATGCATTTTTTGGCGGCAGGACAATGAATTGTGCCGATAAAAGTGTACTTTTGTGCGGTCTTATTTGTGGACTAACGGATATTTTCCGGGTGTACAACGGCCCGGAATATCCGTAAAATCCACATTATATGATAAATAGGCGGCTTCGGTCTATCTGCGGTACGGCGGGCGGAATGCTCCGCTTGTGCTGTTTCGGCAGTGCCGGTGGTCTCCCCACAGATGAAACTTTAATTTTTAATTTCTAAATCATTATGACAGATCCAATCGCGGATTTTCTGACACGAATTAGAAACGCGGTGAAAGCCAACCACAAGGTGGTTGAAGCTCCCGGTTCAAAAATGAAGCAGGAGATTACCAAAATCCTGTACGACCAGGGTTATATCCTTGCGTACAAGTTCGGGGAAGACGAGCGGGGGCATGCTACGATTAAGATAGCCCTCAAGTACAATCCTCAGACGAAGACCAACGCCATCAAGGGGCTGCAGCGCGTGAGCCGTCCCGGTCTGCGCCGTTATGCGGGTGCGAAGGAGATGCCGAAGGTGCTCAACGGCCTCGGTATCGCAATCGTTTCCACGCCGAAAGGCATCATGACCGACAAGCGTGCCCGCGAGGAGAACGTAGGCGGAGAAGTATTGTGTTATATCTACTAAAAAACGGAAGGACTGAAAGATAGTTTTCCGCCGGCGGGTTCCGGCAGCGCGCGGCAAATCGACGTGCGGATGCGGGAACGGTGCCGGGAAAGACGAAGATTATTTTTGAGCGCTTTCGCAAACAAGCAAACAAATACAAGAACAATGTCAAGAATTGGAAAATTACCTGTAAACCTGCCCGCCGGGGTTACCGTGACGGTATCCGATAAGAACGTGGTAAGCGTGAAAGGACCTCTGGGCGAACTGAGCCAGAAAGTAGACCCGGACATCAAGGTCGCCGTAGAGGGGAACGTATTGACAGTAAGCCGTCCTACGGACCAGCCCCGCCACCGCTCCATGCACGGACTCTACCGTGCGCTTATCCACAACATGGTCGTAGGCGTATCGAAGGGTTACGAAATCAGGCAGGAGCTCATCGGCGTAGGTTACAAGGCCGAAGTCAAAGGACAGATTATCGAATTTTCGCTCGGTTTCTCGCATGATATCTTCTTCATGCTTCCGCCGGAGGTGAAAGCAGAAGTCATTCAGGAGAAAAAGAACGCACCTATCTTAATCCTCAAAAGCTGCGACAAACAGCTCATCGGACAGGTTGCCGCCAAGATACGTTCCCTGCGCAAGCCGGAACCGTACAAGGGCAAGGGTATCCGTTTCGTAGGTGAAGTGCTCCGCCGCAAGGCAGGTAAGAGCGCCAGTGCTAAATAGTAAAAAAGCAAGGTTATGTCAATGAATAAGATAGAAAGACGCAACAGGATTAAGATGCGTGTCCGCAAGAAAGTGAGCGGAACCGCCGAAAGGCCCCGTATGACCGTGTTCAGGAGCAACAAGCAGATTTACGTTCAGTTCATAGACGACCTGAGGGGGGTGACCCTGGCATCGGCATCTTCGCTGGACAAGGAGGTTGCCGAACAGGTGAAAGGCGTCAACAAGTGCCAGGAGGCGGCCGTAGTCGGCAAGCTCGCCGCGCAGCGTGCCGCAGCGAAGGGCATTACCACGGTATCTTTCGACCGTAACGGTTACCTTTACCACGGACGAGTTAAACAATTGGCCGATGCCGCAAGGGAAGGCGGACTTAAATTTTAAGCGATTATGTCAAATACCAACATAAAGAAAGTAAGAACAAGCGACCTTGAGCTGAAGGACAGGCTCGTGAGCATACAGCGCGTTACGAAGGTAACCAAGGGCGGTCGTACATTCAGCTTTTCCGCAATCGTCGTGGTAGGCAACGAGAACGGCGTGGTAGGTTACGGACTGGGCAAGGCCAGCGAAGTTACCTCCGCCATTGCGAAAGGTGTCGAGGATGCCAAGAAGAACCTCGTCAAGATACCGATAATCAACGGAACCATCCCGCATTTCCAGGAGTACCGTTTCGGCGGTTCGCAGGTTATCATACGTCCGGCCGCACCCGGTACGGGAGTGATTGCCGGCGGTGCCATGCGTGCCGTATTCGAGAGCGTGGGCATCAAAAACATTCTTGCCAAGAGCAAGGGTTCGTCCAACCCCCACAACCTCGTGAAGGCGACCATCGGGGCGCTTACCGAACTCCGCGATGCGCATACCGTGGCGCAGGCCCGCGGCATTTCGCTCAGCAAGGTGTTTAACGGTTAATACGAAAGCGTTATGGCAAAATTGAAAATCACTCAGGTACGCAGCCGCATAGGCGCTACCGAACGTCAGAAAAGAAACCTCGACGCGCTCGGACTCCACAAGATGAACCAGACCGTGGAACACGAAGATTCCGCCATCATCATGGGGATGCTCGAAAAGGTGAAACACTTGGTTCGGGTCGAGAACGTAAAATAGAGGGCCGGTGCGGACGGGTGTCCGCCCTGCGGCGGACGTCCGGCTGTCGGCAGATTGACTGCCGGAACCCTGTGCAGAAGCGGTTCGCTTGCAGGCAGGGCAAAGGCGGTATACAACGGTTTGTAAATTAAAAATACACATAACGATGAATCTGAATAATCTAAAACCCGCAGAAGGTTCGACCCACCATGACAGGAGGATTGGCCGCGGACAGGGTTCCGGTCGCGGCGGTACGTCCACGCGCGGACACAAAGGTGCCAAGTCCCGTTCCGGATATTCGCGCAAGCTCGGTTTCGAGGGCGGTCAGATGCCTTTGCAGCGGCGTCTGCCCAAGTACGGTTTCACCAACATCAAAAGGGTGGAATACAAGCCCATCAATCTGGGTGTCATCGACGACCTCGTTACGAAAGGCAACCTGACGGAGGTCAATGTCGAAACGCTCATCGAAGCGGGATATGTTTCCAAGAACGACCGTGTGAAGGTACTCGGCAACGGGACGCTCAGCCGGGCGGTCAAAGTGACGGCGCACGCTTTCAGCAAGAGCGCGGCGGCGGCGATAGAGGCCAAGGAAGGCTCAGTTGTAAAACTCTAATACTTCGACGACCGTGAAGAAACTTATCCAAACATTCCAGAACATATTTAAGATAGAGGAGCTGAAGAAGAGGATACTCTATACTTTGGGTCTTCTGCTTATATATAGGTTCGGTAGTTTTGTGGTGATTCCCGGTATCAATCCCAATGCTTTGTCTTCGCTCGCCGACCAGGTGTCGGGGACCGGTTTGCTCGGCCTGTTGGATATCTTCTCCGGCGGCGCTTTCGCGAACGCGTCGATATTCGCGCTGGGCGTGATGCCCTACATCTCCGCGTCCATCATCATGCAGCTGGTGGGGATGGTCGTTCCCTACTTCCAGCGGATGCAGCGCGAAGGAGAGAGCGGACGCCGCAAAATGAACCAGTGGACAAGGTACCTTACCATCATCGTGCTCCTGCTTCAGGGTTCGGCCTACATAGCCAACCTGTACCACAAGCTTCCGGGCGAGGCATTCGTGCTCGGTCCCGACAACTTCCTGTTCAAGGTCAGCACAATCGTGGTACTAACTGCCGGTACCATGTTCGTCATGTGGCTCGGTGAAAAGATTACGGACAAGGGGCTCGGCAACGGTATTTCGCTCATCATCATGGTGGGTATCATCGCCCGCCTGCCGCAGGCGCTGTTGGTGGAATTCAACATGCGCTGGGCCGAAGCCGTCGGCGGCATGGTGATGCTGGTTGTCGAGATAGTCATTCTCTACCTCGTTTTCATGGCGACGATTTCCGTGCTGCAGGCCGTGCGGAAGGTGCCCGTACAGTATGCCAAACGTATCGTGGGCAACAAGCAGTACGGCGGTGTGCGCCAGTACATCCCGCTCAAGCTGAATGCGGCCAACGTGATGCCTATCATCTTCGCGCAGGCCATCATGTTCATCCCGATGCTTTTCGGCGGCAAGGTAGGTGCTGCGATGGCCAACTATACCGGCTTCTGGTACAACTTCGTATTTGCGATACTGGTAATCCTGTTTACGTATTTCTATACAGCGATTATCGTGAACCCCAACATGATGGCCGACGAGCTGAAGCGTAACGGCGGTTTCATACCCGGCGTCAAGCCCGGTAAGGAGACCTCCCGTTATCTGGACACCATCATGACGAGAATCACCCTTCCTGGGTCCATCTTCCTGGCGATTGTGGCCATTCTGCCCGCCTTCGCTTCGAAGCTGGGTATCAGCCAGCAGTTCTCCCTTTTCTTCGGGGGTACCTCGCTGCTGATTCTCATAGGCGTTATTCTCGACACTCTCAAGCAGGTCGAAAGCTACCTCCTGCTGCGCCATTACGACGGTCTGATGAAGACCGGACGCGTGAAAGGCCGCAACGGTTGATGCGACGGCTGTGCTTTAATGAGTTTTAATGATATCTGATGATAACGATAAAGACAGAGGAAGAAATCGGGCTGCTGCGTGAGAACAACCTCCTGGTGAGCGCGACGCTCGCCGAAGTGGCGAAGCACATCGCTCCGGGCGTCACGACGCTGGAGTTGGACCGCATCGCCGAGGAGTTCATCCGTTCCCACGGAGCAGTCCCCGGCTTCCTCGGGTACGGCGGATTCCCGAATACGTTGTGCATCTCCGTAAACGAACAGGTGGTGCACGGTATTCCGTCGGATTATGCACTGAAGGAAGGCGATATCGTGTCGGTCGATTGTGGCACGGTTATGAAGGGGTTCTATGGCGATTCCGCCTATACGTTCGCGGTGGGCAGTATCGACCCGCAGGTGGCGAAGTTACTGCAAGTGACCAAAGAAGCTCTTTATAAAGGTGTCGCACAGGCGAAAGCGGGCAACCGCGTCGGAGATATATCCGCGGCTGTGCAGCAACATGCGGAATCGAACGGCTTTTCGGTGGTGCGCGAACTGGTGGGACACGGACTCGGCAGGGACATGCACGAGGACCCGGAGGTCCCGAATTACGGTGCACGCGGACGGGGCCCGCTGCTTAAGGCGGGCATGGTCATCTGTATCGAGCCCATGATTAACCTGGGGCGCAAACAGGTGGTTTTCGAAGAGGACGGCTGGACGGTACGTACCGCCGACCGTAAACCTTCGGCCCATTTCGAGTTCGCGGTGGCCATTCGCAAGGACGGTCCCGACGTACTGACGGATTTCGGAATTATCGAGAAAGCGATTTCATGAACGGACCGGAATGTTCCGGACTGTCGGCGGCGGGATTTCCGGTGACGGAAAACGCCTTCGTCGGATGAAAGAAAATTTAAGACTCTATGGCAAAACAGGCTGCTATCGAAAAGGACGGGACGATTATCGAAGCGTTGTCCAATGCGATGTTCCGGGTGGAACTCGACAACGGTCATATCATTACCGCCCACATTTCGGGCAAGATGAGGATGCATTACATCAAGATTCTGCCCGGAGACAAGGTAAAAGTGGAGATGTCGCCCTACGACCTGACGAAGGGCAGGATATCGTTCCGCTACAAATAGGACGGTCGCAGGGAGGGGACCGTAACGGACGGAACCCTGTCGCCTGCCTGTACCGGGCCGCAGTGCCGGTGCGGGAATACCCGGCCGACGGGAGTCCGCGCGATGCGGCGGAAGGTTTCCTGCTCCTGTCCTTTAATTGATAATCAGATAGATGTTTGAAAAATGAAAGTAAAAGCATCCATTAAGAAGAGAAGCGAGGACTGCAAGATTGTAAGGCGTAAAGGGAAACTTTACGTTATCTGCAAGAAGACTCCAAAGTACAAAATGCGCCAAGGCTAATTAAAACTAAAGAAGAGATTTATGGCACGTATAGTAGGTGTAGATTTACCCAAAAACAAACGCGGCGAAATAGGCCTGACCTATATTTACGGCATAGGCCGCAGCACTTCGCGCAGGATTCTCGATATGGCCGGCGTGGACCCCAACATGAAGGTGCAGGATTGGAACGACGACCAGGTTGCAGCCATTCGTAACGCTATTGCGGAGAGCGGTATCAAGGTGGAAGGCGAATGCCGTTCGCAGGTGCAGCTCAACATCAAGCGCCTGATGGACATCGGTTGTTACCGCGGTATCCGCCACCGTCTTGGCCTGCCGGTACGCGGGCAGAGCACGAAGAACAACGCGCGTACCCGCAAGGGAAAGAAGAAAACCGTGGCTAACAAGAAAAAAGCAACCAAGTAATAATTTCGAAGAGTTAATATGGCAAAGAAAGCAACAACGACTAAGAAAAGGGTGGTCAAGGTTGAGCCCGTGGGTATGGCATTCGTCCATTCTACCTTCAACAATGTGATTGTCACCCTGACCAACGGCATCGGAGAGGTTATTAGTTGGAGCTCGGCGGGCAAAATGGGCTTCAGGGGTTCCAAGAAGAATACCCCGTATGCTGCCCAGATGGCTGCGTCGGACTGTGCGAAGGTGGCATACGATGCCGGCCTGCGTAAAGTCAAGGTTTATGTGAAAGGTCCGGGTGCGGGCCGCGAGTCGGCTATCCGTGCGATTCACGGTTCGGGCATCGAGGTGATGGAAATCATCGACGTGACGCCGCTGCCGCACAACGGCTGCCGTGCACCTAACCGCCGCAGGGTATAATTTATCGTTATCGCATATACCATCAGCGGAATCAGAAGTAGGTAGTGGCGCCGACCGGTCGGCTGTAGCCGTAAGTCCGGGGAAGCGCGGTATGCTTAAACACAAAAATCAAAAGACAATGGCAAGATATATAGGACCAAAAACCAAGATTGCACGCAAGTTCGGTGAGCCTATCTATGGTGTCGACAAGACGCTGGAGAAAAAGAACTATCCTCCCGGACAGCACGGCATCAACCGCAAGCGGAAGAAAGTATCGGAATACGGTACGCAGCTGAGCGAGAAGCAGAAGGCGAAATATACGTACGGAGTGCTCGAAAAACAGTTCCACAAGACATTCGAGGAGGCTGCGCGTATGGGCGGTATTACGGGTGAGAACCTGCTCAAACTGCTCGAATCGCGTCTGGACAATGTGGTGTACCGTCTGGGTATCGCTCCCACGCGTGCGGCTGCACGTCAGCTCGTTTCCCACCGTCACATTACGGTGAACGGCAGCGTGGTGAACATTCCTTCGTACAGCCTCAAGACAGGCGATGTGGTGGCCGTCAGGGAGAAGTCGAAGAGCCTCGAAGTCATCACCGAATCGCTGGCCGGAAAACGCAACCGTTATCCGTGGCTCGAATGGGACGGTGCGACGATGAGCGGACGGTTTCTCCAGAAGCCCGAACGGGAAGATATTCCGGAGAACATCAAGGAACAGCTTATCGTCGAGCTCTATTCCAAATAGCCCCTGACCGCCGCACAGGCCGCGGCAAAGGCAGGACGGAGATGCGTTCGGGAATACGGCGGCGTGAGCTGCGGTATTCCGTGGAAATCGGCGACAGGGGCCGGGGTATCGTCCCGACCGGAACGTCGGAAACCGCCGTCCGCAGGGCTTTGGCCGCGATGAGGAACACTGAAAGAATATAAAGAAAAATAAGGAGCGAAAATTATGGCAATATTAGCATTCCAGAAGCCTGAAAAGGTCATTATGCTTGAGTCCACTTCTGAGTTCGGAAAATTCGAGTTCCGTCCTCTGGAGCCGGGATTCGGTATGACAATCGGAAATGCCCTGCGCCGTATCCTGTTGTCCTCGCTGGAGGGTTACGCGATAACGAACGTACGGATTACCGGAGTCGACCACGAGTTCGCCGCCATTCCGGGCGTGATGGAGGGTGTCATCGACATTATCCTCAATCTCAAGCAGGTGCGGTTTGTCAGGACGGTGGAAAATGTGGACACGGAAACCGTGACCATCAATGTCGCGGGACAGAGCGAACTGACGGCGGGCAACATCTCGAATTTCATGACGAACTTCAAGGTGCTCAATCCCGATTTGGTCATCTGCCATCTTACTCCTGAGACCAAGTTGCAGATGGAACTCACCATCAACAAAGGTCGGGGGTACGTGCCGGCAGACGAAAACCGCCAGCCGGATGCCGAATTCGGCGTTCTGGCCATCGACTCGATACACACGCCCATCAAGAACGTGAAGTATTCCGTGGAAAACTACCGTGTGGAGCAGAAAACCGACTATGAGAAACTCAACCTTGAGATTACCACGGACGGTTCCATCCACCCGAAGGATGCTTTGAAAGAGGCGGCTAAGATTCTTATCCAGCATTTCATGCTCTTCTCCGACGAGAAGATTACGCTGAACATGGAGGAGAACAACCTGTCCGAGGAGTTCGACGAGGACGTACTGCACATGAGGCAGCTGCTCAAGACGAAACTGTCCGACCAGGACCTTTCCGTCCGTGCGCTCAACTGCCTGAAGGCGGCCGAGGTCGATACGATTGGCGACTTGGTACGTTACAACCGCAACGACCTGCTGAAGTTCCGCAATTTCGGCAAGAAGTCGCTGACGGAGCTGGATGACCTGCTGACCAATCTCAACCTCCATTTCGGCATGGATGTCACTCCCTATAAACTCGATAAGGATTAGGCCGGAGTGCCGTTTACAGTTTTTGTCCCCGCGGCAGCGGGATGACGGAAATCACTTAACCGATACTTAATTATGAGACACAATAAAAAAATTAACCATCTTGGTCGTCAGGCAGGTCACCGCAAAGCGTTGATGTCTAACATGGCAAGTTCCCTGATTCTCAACAAGAGGATAGAGACGACCGTTGCTAAGGCTAAGGCGCTCCGGAAGTTCGTCGAGCCGCTGATAACCAAATCGAAAGAGGATACCACCCACTCGCGCCGCGTCGTTTTCAGCTACCTGAAGGACAAGTATGCGGTGACGGAACTTTTCCGTGAAGTGGCTCCCCGTATCGCCGACCGTCCGGGCGGGTATACCCGCATCCTGCATACGGGATTCCGTCTCGGCGATGGTTCGGAGATGTGTATCATCGAACTCGTCGATTTCAACGAAACCTATAAAGCCGGTGCCGTACCTGAGGCCAAAGCCCGCACGCGTCGCGGACGCAGCGGTGCCAAGAAAGCAGCCCCTGCAACGGAAGCTGCCGCCGAAACGGTCGGCGCGGAAGCCGATGCAACTGCTGTAACGGCTGCTGAGGGAGATGCGAAGAAGGCTCCGGAGAAGAAAGCTCCGGCGAAACCCGCTGCTCCGAAGCCGGTTGCCAAAGCAGCGCCCAAGACTTCGGGTGCCAAAGTAGCTGCCGTTAAGACCGGCGCGACGAAGAAGGGATGATATTTTATTTTCGCCAAATATTTGATAGCGGAACGGGGGGCCGGAAAGGGCGCTCCGTTCTGTTTTTTACGCCTGTCCGGGACGGGGAAATCGTTTCCGGTTCTTCGATTCCTGCCGATGTCGCCGGGATAACATTGGATACACCGCGCATCGGGTACGGATTGTGCTGAAGTTCGGTTCGGTGGCGGAACAGGGTGGTTGGCCATTGGTGCCGGTTTGCCATCGGGGATGATTGTACGTCGGCAGTTCCGTTTTGATGGCGGTGGCCGGGCGGTCTGCTTTGCTGTGGGATAGCTTGCGGTTGTCGGAATGTACGTAACGCGAAAATGCAAAAGCACGGAGGGAAGCGGATTGATGGATGTTCGGGCTACGCGGAACAGCGACATCGCGGCAGGACTTTTGCCCGGACGGTTGCTTGGAGGATGGTCTGGAAGCATCGGGCTGTATGTTCTGTGTATCTGAAAGGGTGTCGGATTGAGGTATCGGTTTCATATTCGGTGGTTTGCGGGGACTGTTTTCGTCACACCCGGCATCTCGGAGGAAGGCGGGAATGACGATTGCGGGACTGCACATTCGGGATAAGTACAAAGAAGGAGCGGTTTCATATGACCGTTTCGGGAGTGTACCGGCGTGTTTCCGTCCTGAATCTCTTCCGAAGAGGGGATACGGAGTGGCGTACGAAAGGGGGCGGTTCTTCATCGCCTGTAATGTAACGGAAGGATGCTGCCGAGCCTGTTTTCGGCATCGGTTGTGCGGTCGGATATTCGGACGGTCGGTAACGGAGGAGCGGCTGCCGTTCCTATTTTAATAGCGGAAGGGGTGAGGCGTCGGTTCTTTCGGGCCGAAGATTGCCGATATTCGCGAGGCTCGAATTGTGCGGCAGGAGGGCTTTTTGATGGGGAGCGTTTGCGCCTGCTTTCGAAGGGGGCGGACTTTGGCTCGGCGGAGCCGAGGTTCGTCGAGGACGGCTGTACAGTGTGGAACGACTGTCGGTTCGGTGCCGGAAGCGCCGGAGCGGTTTTTGGTCGGTATTTAAAAATTTTTATTTTTATTGCATCATATCCTGCGATGTCGTACTTTTGCATGTTCGGCGGTGAAGAACGAGACAGTACTCGAAACTACTGTTTCGGTCGGAAATTTCGTGACATGCACCGGGAAGAAAGGACGGGAAGGCCGGATAGGGGTATGATTATCAGGTTATATTAACGTTTTAAATATGAAAGAGATGTCAGAGATTGTAAGTGTACATGCAAGGGAGATTATCGACTCCCGTGGCAATCCCACGGTGGAAGTCGAGGTGGCTACGGCCAGCGGAGCGTTCGGCCGTGCAGCGGTGCCGAGCGGCGCCTCCACCGGCGAACACGAAGCCCTCGAACTGCGCGACGGCGACAAGTCGCGGTATATGGGAAAAGGCGTGCTCAAGGCCGTTGCCAACGTGAACGACGTTATAGCACCCGAAATCATCGGGATGGAAGTCACCGACCAGGTAGGTATCGACAAGACCATGCTGAAACTCGACGGTACGCCGACGAAAAGCAATCTCGGTGCGAATGCCATTCTGGGGGTATCGCTCGCATGTGCACGCGCTGCTGCCGACCTGCTCGGCATGCCGCTCTATCGTTATATAGGCGGTGCGAATGCCAAGACATTGCCCGTGCCCATGATGAACATCATCAACGGCGGGTCGCATTCGGATGCGCCCATTGCATTCCAGGAATTCATGATACGTCCCGTAGGGGCCGCGTCGTTCCGGGAAGGTCTTCGGATGGGGTCGGAAGTGTTCCATAACCTCAAAAAGGTACTTCATGAACGCGGACTGAGCACGGCCGTGGGCGACGAAGGCGGTTTTGCTCCTGCCCTGAACGGTACCGAAGATGCTATCGAGTCCATCATCGAGGCTATCAAGCGGGCCGGTTACAAGCCCGGCCGCAAGGAGGAAGGCGGTGATGTTTCCATTGCCATGGACTGCGCATCGAGCGAATTTTATGCCGACGGTATTTACGATTATACCAAGTTCGAAGGGGAGAAGGGAGCCAAACGTACTTCGGTCGAACAGGTCGCTTACCTCGAAGAACTCGTGGCGAAATATCCGATCGACTCGATAGAGGACGGTATGAGCGAAAACGACTGGGAGGGATGGCAGCTGCTCACCGACAGGCTGGGCAAACGGTGCCAGCTCGTGGGCGACGACCTGTTCGTGACGAACGTGGAGTTCCTCAGGAAAGGCATCGAAATGGGTTGCGCCAACTCCATTCTTATCAAGGTGAACCAGATAGGTACGCTGACCGAGACGATGGACGCCATCGAGATGGCTCACCGCGCGGGTTATACCAGCGTGACTTCGCACCGTTCCGGCGAAACGGAGGATGCTACGATTGCGGACATAGCCGTAGCGACCAATTCGGGACAGATTAAGACCGGTTCGATGTCGCGTTCCGACCGTATGGCCAAGTACAACCAGTTGCTGCGCATCGAAGAGGAACTCGGTGACGAGGCCGTGTACGGTTACACCAAGATTTACAGGAAATAACGGACTGCCGCATTGCAGGACTGCCGGTGGTCGGGCGATTAAGGCCGCAGCATATGAAATCGGCGGGAAGGGACACCAAGTGCCTTCTCGCTTTTTTATCGGGTCGCAAGGTGGATTCTCTGGTATGGCATGCGTCCGGAGGGAACTGCCGGGCAGGTGTCATGGATAAGGAGGTTGCCGTACGGAGCGGAACATGAAAACGTATATTACGGAGGAATGTTCTGGAGGCGGGACGTATCGGGGTGTTGCACGGAGCAGTGCGGAGTAAAACAATAAAGCGACGTTTTAATTGTGAAACGTGTCGCTGCGACCTGCGCGCTCTGTTGGTTTCCGTCGTCAGTACAAGCAAAAGGTCGTCTGTACTTATTCGATTGCGATTCCGGTCATCCAGGCGGAGAAGGCTTGGACGATGCGTTGCAGTTATTGCCTTCTGTCGTGATATATTTTCGGTTGCGCTGCTGCGTTCGGGGCGTAGGAAGCGTTGGGGGCCTTGCGACGTTTTGCGTAGGGGCGTTCTCTTTCCCGTTCGGTGCGTGCGACACGCGGCGGGGCGGACTTCCGTACATGGCGGCTGCGGAACGGATGCGGCTGCATCGGGGGAAACGGGCACGTCGGGCGCGAGAACGGGGCCATACGGAGCGTCGCATACGGGAAAACGAAAGGGGAGCGCATACATGCTCTCCCCTTTTTTGCAGGATGGAAGGTACTGTTTATTTCGCTTCCGCGCCTTCCACCATCGTGTCGTATTCTTTCTGCGAACCCACGATGATGTGGTCCCAGTCGCGTACGCCCGTACCGGCAGGTATCAGGTGGCCGCAGATAACGTTTTCCTTCAGGTTTTCCAGCGGGTCCACCTTGCCGTGGATGGCCGCTTCGTTCAGCACCTTGGTGGTCTCTTGGAAGGATGCCGCCGACATGAAGCTGCTCGTCTGGAGGGCCGCACGGGTGATACCCTGGAGTATCTGGCTCGATGTGGCCGGTACGATGTCGCGCACCTCGACGGGTTTCTGGTCCTTGCGCTTGAGGATGGAGTTTTCGTCACGCAGCTTGCGCATGGAAATTATCATGCCCGGCTGTACGTTCTGGGAATCGCCCGCATCCGTAACGACTACTTTGTCGTACAGGGAATCGTTTTCTTCCATGAATTCCCACTTGTCCACGATTTGCTCTTCGAGGAAACGCGTGTCGCCGGGGTCCTGAATCTGTACCTTGTTCATCATCTGGCGCACGATAATCTCGAAGTGCTTGTCGTTTATTTTTACGCCCTGCCCGCGGTACACCTCCTGTACTTCGTTCACGATATACTCCTGTACCTTGGTCGGGCCTTGTATGGCCAGGATGTCGCTCGGAGTGATGGCTCCGTCCGAGAGCGGCATGCCGGCCTTGACGTAGTCGTTTTCCTGAACGAGAATCTGGCGCGACAGCGGTACGAGGTAACGGCGTATGTCGCCGCCCTTCGAGGTGATGATGATTTCACGGTTGCCGCGTTTGATTTTGCCGAACGAAACCTCGCCGTCGATTTCCGACACGATGGCCGGGTTCGACGGGTTGCGGGCCTCGAACAATTCCGTAACGCGGGGCAGACCGCCCGTGATGTCGCCCGCCTTGCCGAACGCACGCGGTATCTTGATGAGCGTATCGCCCGCCTTGATTTTGGCGTTCTCCTTTACCACGATGTGTGCGCCTACCGGCAGGTTGTACTGTTTCACCTCGTTGCCCTCGTTGTCGAGGATGCGGATGACGGGGTTCTTCGTCTTGTCCCTGCTTTCGATGATGACCTTCTCGCGCAGACCGGTCTGTTCGTCGGACTCGTCGCGGTAGGTAACGCCCTCGATGATGTTGTCGAAGGCAATCTTACCGTCGTATTCCGAGATGATGACCGCGTTGAACGGGTCCCATTCGCAGATGACGTCGCCGTTCTGGATTTCGTCTCCGTCGAACTTGAACAGGTGCGAGCCGTAGGGCAGGTTGTGCGTATAGAGGACGATGTCCGTGTGGTTGTCCACGATGCGCATTTCCGAGAGGCGGCTGACTACGATGTTGACCGTTTCGCCGTCCTTGTCCTTGTGCTTGATGACCTTCAGGTCGTCGATTTCGAGACGGCCGCCGTAACGGGCGATGACCTGGTTGTCTACCGCCGAACCGCTGGCCACACCGCCGACGTGGAACGTACGGAGCGTCAGCTGCGTACCCGGTTCGCCGATACTCTGGGCGGCGATAACGCCGACCGCTTCGCCCTTCTGTACCATGCGGCCCGTGGAGAGGTTGCGTCCGTAGCATTTCGCACAGACGCCGTGACGTGCCTCGCAGGTCAGCGCCGACCGGATTTCCACCTGTTCGATGGGCGACTTTTCGATGATTTCAGCCGCTTCTTCCGTGATTTCCTCGCCGCCGCGCACGATGACCTCGCCCGTCAGCGGGTGAATAACGTCGTTCAGCGCGACACGGCCCAGGATTTTCTCGTAGAGCGTCTGTACGACGGCTTCGTTGCGTTTGGTCGCCGTAGCCGTGAGGCCGCGCAGCGTGCCGCAGTCTTCCTCGTTGATGATGACGTCGTTGGCCACGTCCACCAGACGGCGGGTCAGGTAACCCGCGTCGGCCGTCTTGAGGGCGGTATCGGCAAGACCTTTACGCGCACCGTGCGTCGAGATGAAGTACTCCAGCACCGAGAGGCCCTCCTTGAAGTTCGAGAGAATGGGGTTCTCGATGACCTGGCCGCCTTCCGCGCCGGACTTCTGGGGTTTGGCCATCAGACCGCGCATACCGGAGAGCTGGCGTATCTGTTCGCGCGAACCGCGGGCTCCGGAGTCGAGCATCATGAAGACCGGGTTGAAACCGTCCATATCGGCCTCCAGCTGCTTGGACACCGTCTCGGTGAGTTCCGAGTTCACGCGCGTCCAGATGTCGATGACCTGGTTGTAGCGTTCGTTGTTGGTGATGAAGCCCATGTTGTAGCTCTCGTACACCTCGTCCACTTTTTCGTACCCTTCCCGGACGAGCTGTTCTTTCTCTTTCGGTATCAGTACCGCGTCGAGGTTGAACGAAAGACCGCCCTTGAAGGCCATCTGGTAGCCCAGCGCCTTGATGTCGTCGAGGAAGACGGCGGCCTTGTCGGCACCCGCCTTCTTCATGATGACGCCGATGATGTCGCGCAGGTTCTTTTTCTTCAGCAGGGTGTTGATGTAGCCTACCTCTTTCGGAACGACCTGGTTGAAGATGATGCGACCGATGGTCGTGTCCCGGATGAGTTCGCGCTTCGGATTGCCCTCCTCGTCCACCGTGTCGACCATGACGCTCACTTTTGCGTGCAGGTCGGCCCGGCCTTCGTTGTAGGCGATTATCGCCTCCTCCGGGCCGTAGAAAATCAACCCTTCGCCTTTCGCGCCGGGCCTCGATTTGGTGATGTAGTAGAGTCCGAGCACCATGTCCTGCGAAGGCACGGTGATGGGGGCGCCGTTGGCCGGGTTCAGGATGTTGTGCGAACCGAGCATGAGGATTTGCGCCTCCAGGATTGCCGCGTTCCCCAGCGGAAGGTGTACGGCCATCTGGTCGCCGTCGAAGTCGGCGTTGAATGCCGTACATGCCAGCGGATGGAGCTGCAATGCCTTGCCCTCGATGAGCTTGGGCTGGAAGGCCTGGATACCGAGGCGGTGCAGGGTAGGAGCGCGGTTCATCAGCACCGGATGCCCCTTGATTACGTTTTCGAGAATGTCCCAGATGACCGGGTCTTTCCGGTCGATGATTTTCTTCGCCGATTTGACGGTCTTGACGATGCCGCGTTCGATGAGCTTGCGGATGATGAACGGTTTGTAGAGTTCCGCAGCCATATCTTTCGGAATACCCATCTCGTGCATCTTGAGCTCCGGTCCCACGACGATGACCGAACGGGCCGAGTAGTCCACACGTTTACCGAGCAGGTTCTGGCGGAAGCGACCCTGTTTCCCCTTGAGGCTGTCGCTGAGCGACTTCAGCGGTCGGTTGCTTTCGGTTTTCACCGCGTTGTTCTTGCGCGAGTTATCGAACAGGCTGTCCACAGCCTCCTGAAGCATGCGTTTCTCGTTGCGCAGGATGACTTCCGGCGCCTTGATTTCGATGAGCCTTTTGAGGCGGTTGTTGCGGATGATGACGCGGCGGTACAGGTCGTTCAGGTCGGAAGTGGCGAAACGTCCGCCGTCCAGCGGTACGAGCGGCCTCAGTTCCGGCGGAATGACCGGAATGACCTTCAGCACCATCCATTCGGGTTTGTTGATGTCGCGCGATTCGCGGAACGCCTCGATGATGTGCAGCCTCTTGAGGGCTTCGGCCTTGCGCTGCTGCGAGGTTTCCGTGCTGGCCTTGTGGCGCAGCGAATAGGAGAGCGTATCGAGGTCGAGCCTGCGGAGCATCAGGTCGATGGCTTCCGCACCCATGAGGGCGATGAACTTGTTCGGGTCGTCGTCGTCGAGCTGGGCGTTGCTCTTCGGCAGCTGGGCGAGGATGTCGAGGTATTCCTTCTCTGCCAGCAGGTCTTTTTCCGACACGCCGAGTTCTGCGGCCGCACCGGGCTGTACCACGATATAGCGTTCGTAGTAGATGACCGCGTCGAGCATCTTGGTGGGGATGCCGAGCAGGTAGCCTATCTTCGAGGGAAGCGAACGGAAATACCAGATGTGCACGACGGGGACGACAAGCGAGATGTGCCCCATGCGCTCCCTGCGCACCTTCTTCTCGGTCACCTCCACACCGCACCGGTCGCAGACGATACCCTTGTAACGGATGCGTTTGTATTTTCCGCAGTGGCATTCGAAATCCTTCACCGGACCGAATATCCTTTCGCAGAAAAGCCCGTCCCGCTCCGGCTTGTACGTGCGGTAGTTGATGGTTTCGGGTTTCAGGACTTCGCCGCTCGAGTTTTCGAGTATCTCTTCGGGCGATGCCAGCCCTATGGATATCTTGCTGAAATTCGAAGTTTTGTTGTCTTTCTTGATTGGCATATTTTTTTCTTTCTTAATTATCCGACATGCGGAAGGCCGTTACCGGGCTTCCGGACTTTCCGGCCTGTCCCGGCACATGCCCCGCGGGGAGCACGTGCCGGAGGCAGCGTCTTATTCCAGCTTGACGCTCAGAGCTAGACCCCGCAGCTCGTGCAGCAGCACGTTGAGCGATTCCGGGATGCCGGCCGGCGGAAGATTGTCGCCCTTGACGATGGCTTCGTATGCTTTCGCACGTCCCATCACGTCGTCGCTCTTGATGGTCAGTATCTCCTGCAGGATGTTCGCGGCGCCGAAGGCTTCGAGCGCCCAGACTTCCATCTCGCCGAATCGCTGACCGCCGAACTGCGCCTTACCGCCGAGCGGCTGCTGGGTGATGAGCGAGTACGGACCTATGGAACGCGCGTGCATCTTGTCGTCAATCATGTGGCCGAGTTTCAGCATGTAGATTACGCCTACCGTTGCCGGCTGGTCGAACTGTTCGCCGGTGCCGCCGTCGCGCAGGTAGGTGCGGCCGCTGCGCGGAACGCCCGCCTTGGCCGTGTACTCGTTGATTTCGTCGAGCGTCGCACCGTCGAAGATGGGCGTGGCGAATTTGAGGCCGAGTTCCTTGCCCGCCCAGCCGAGCACCGTTTCGTAAATCTGGCCGAGGTTCATTCGGGAAGGCACACCCAGCGGGTTCAGTACGATGTCCACTATCGAACCGTCGTCCAGGAAAGGCATGTCCTCGTCACGCACCACCTTCGCCACGATACCCTTGTTTCCGTGGCGGCCCGCCATCTTGTCGCCTACTTTCAGCTTGCGCTTCTTGGCGATATAGACTTTGGCGAGCTGGATGATGCCTGCCGGCAGCTCGTCGCCGTTGGTGAGGTTGTATTTCTCGCGCTTCACCCGTGCGTCGAGCTCCTTGTATTTGATGATGTAGTTGTTGATGGTTTGTCCGACAATCCGGTCGATGTGCTCGTCGCCCACCCACTTGTCCGTGTTGAGGTTCAGGTAGTCGATGTCTTCGAGCATCCTGCGGCTGAACTTCGCGCCTTTGGCGTAGAGGTCGGCGCCGAGGTAGTCCTTGATGCCCTGCGTCGTCCGGTCTTTCAGCACCGTCCACAGTTTGTCCACCAGGATGGCTTTCAGCGCTGCGGCATCCTTGGCGAACTGCGCGTCGATTTTGTCGAGCTGCACCTTCTCGGCCTGTTTGCCCTTCTTGTTGTCCTTGTTCACGCGGCTGAAGAGCTTTTTGTCGATGACCACGCCGTAGAGCGACGGCTGCGCCTTGAGCGATGCGTCCTTCACATCGCCGGCCTTGTCGCCGAAGATGGCGCGCAGCAGCTTCTCTTCCGGACTGGGGTCGCTCTCGCCCTTCGGGGTTATCTTGCCGATGAGGATGTCCCCCGGCTTGACGTTCGCTCCGATGCGGATAATACCGTTCTCGTCGAGGTCTTTCGTGGCGTCTTCGCTGACGTTCGGAATGTCGGAAGTCAGCTCTTCCATACCGCGCTTGGTCTCGCGCACCTCCATGATGTATTCATCCACGTGCACCGACGTGAAGAGGTCTTCGCGCACGAGGCGTTCGGATATCACGATGGCATCCTCGAAGTTGTACCCCTTCCAGGGCATGAACGCCACCTTGAGGTTGCGGCCCAAGGCGAGTTCGCCGTTGTCGGTCGAATAGCCTTCGGTGAGTATCTGGCCTTTCGTTACCCTTTCGCCCTGCATGACGGTGGGGCGCAGCGTGATGGACATGTTCTGGTTGGTCTTGCGGTAGCGCGGCAGGATATAGGTGGTCACTTCCGGGTCGAAGCTGACGAGCTTTTCGTCCTCCGTGCGCTCGTAGCGTACCTGTATCTGCTGTGCGTCGGCGAATACCACCTCGCCGTCCTTCTCGGCGACGATATGGATGCGGCTGTCGCCCATCATCTCCGATTCGAGGCCCGTACCCACGATGGGGGCTTCGGGGTTGATGAGAGGCACGGCCTGGCGCATCATGTTCGAACCCATGAGGGCACGGTTGGCGTCGTCGTGTTCGAGGAACGGAATGAGGCTCGCCGCGATGGAGGCTATCTGGTTCGGTGCCACATCCACTAAGTTCACCTGCTGGGCATTCACCGTCGGATAATCGGCTTCCACGCGCGCCTTGATGCGGTCCGGTTCGAGGAAGTTACCCTCCTCGTCGATACCGGCCGTGGCCTGCGCGATGATGAGGTTCTCCTCCTCTTCGGCGCTCATGTAGACGATGTCCTCGTCCTTCATGTCCACCTTGCCGTTCTCCACGCGGCGGTAAGGCGTCTCGATGAATCCCATGTCGCTTATCTTCGCATAGACGCAAAGCGAGGAGATAAGACCGATATTCGGGCCTTCCGGCGTCTCGATGGGGCAGAGGCGTCCGTAATGCGTGTAGTGTACGTCTCGTACTTCGAAACCTGCCCTGTCGCGCGACAGACCGCCCGGACCGAGGGCCGACAGACGGCGCTTGTGCGTCATTTCGGCCAGCGGGTT
>DXFY01000001.1 GCA_019114205.1 Candidatus Tidjanibacter gallistercoris
GTCCATCCCCTTGAATGTGCACGCGGCGTCGCTCACCCGGATGTACTGCGTCTCCGACTCGCCGGGATTCTCGCACCCTGTCAGTACCACGGCCGCGCATAAAAGCAACAATGCAGCCCGCACATAGCAAACGTTTTTCATAATTGGTTCGTCAGTTTAATAATAATACAAACTTTTATCTAATAGAAATTGGTAGGTTTTCCATAAAAACGGTCGGTCACGGGAGCTTCCCCTTTGCCATCTGCAAAAATAAATCGCCTGTTTTATTATAACAACAATATATATAAATACATAATTCGTGGTTTTTTATATGAAAATGTCGGCACAATGTCTATTATCCTCTGAGAAACACATTCCGCGGCATGCATGCCCGTGTCGAAAAACGATATCGCCGGGCAGCTCGCGGCAAGGCACGGTTCTTCCTGCCGCAAAAACGAACCATCGAGCCATGAACCGACATAAATAAGAACAACTTCAGGGGAGAATACGCCGCACAAAAACCGGCACCGGAGGAGACGCGGCAGCCCGCACCGGCCCCAGGAACGCATCGAATGCAGGAAAGTCCGTCGGAAGTCCCGCGACGCATAAAAAATCCGGCGGTATGAGACATACCGCCGGACCTGGCTTACCGGGATGTACGCAGTATCCCGTACCGTTTATCTCCCTGCAGCAGGAGCGATATAGAAATAACCGTCCACCATACCGAGAACGGCATCCGAAACGGGCGTGGCTCCGGTCACCACCTTCTTGCCGACACAGCACTGCTCCAGCCGGCACGCGGGTACATGAATACCGAACGTCTCGTACACCCATTCCTGAGTGGTACCGAGTTTGATACCCGTTTCGATATCGACCACGAAACCGTTCATCACCGTCGAACTTCCGACACCGACAAAACCTTCTCCCTCATCGGTCACACCCAGACCGCTGCTATCGCCGTATTCCTCCAGAATGTAGGTCTTTCCGGTTTCCGTATTGAAGAAGGCCGCACGATACGTTTCGTCGATACCCATTCTGTCAGCCGCCAGTTCCTCCTTCCGATAGGTACCGGCAATCCATTTGCCGTTGGGACTCACATAAGAAGAACTGGCATAACCGATGATGCCGTCCACCAGGTTGAAATCGTATTCGCCGCCGTTTCCGTCGAGCATCTTCACGGGCTTTACCTCCCGCACGTCCTCACCGACGTAATGCACCTTTCCGGCCTTGTCCCAATAAACCAAACCGAAATCGAAATTGTCCCAAGTGGTACCGTAAACAATTTCGCCGTTGGCAGAAATTCCGCGGGCCATAACCCCGTTCAGCTTCTGGGCGCTCGTGTATTCTTCTCCCCTGTAACTTTTGGGCATTTCCAGTTCGCGGGCCGTTCCGTTCTCCCAAATCAGAGGCCAATAGAGCGAACCGTGTCCGTCGCCCATGTTCTTCATGGAATATCCCACCCACTTGCTGCCGTCGGCGCTGACACACGACACATCCGGGTCGCTGTTCATGCCGGCAGGCGTCGCAATTTCAGAGTAAGTACCGTCGAGGTCGAACATATAAGTACTTCCCGCTTCGAGTTTCAAAAAGAACTGTCCCTGGTCGGTTATTGCGGAAGGGCTGCCGAATGCCATCAACGACATCGGGTACGGGCCGAGTTCGGTCACCCGGTCGGTTTCGACTTCGACGATGTCTGCATGGTAGAGCAGCGAACCGTCATCGGCGAGCGTCGCATAGAAACCGCCTGCATACTTGCCGCTCGGCGACATAACAATGCCGTTCTCATATTTGAACATGGCACGATATCTCGCAAATTCGGAGTCTTCCGGAAGCTGCGACACGACGATTTCCACCTGAGCCTTGCCCGCATCGACATGGACGATACCTTTTCGTTCGGTCGCTACGTCATTGTCATCGACAGTGATTGTCAGCGTGTTGGCTTCAGTTCCGGTTATTTTAATCCATGAAGCGGAGGACTCTGCCTGCCATGCCGACGGATTGGATGCAATGGTAATGGTTCGCGGAGCATTTCCCGCACCGTTGAACGAAAGACTGGAATCGCTGAGCCTGATGTAGTGGGTATCCGACTCGGTGGAGGTACAAGCACTTGCCAGAAAGGCAAACGCCGCAATCAGAACAGGGCATAAACGATTTAACATGTTTTTTAGGATTTAATAGGTTATACAAATTCGTCGGAAAAATTCCGACAACACATAAATGAGATTTCCGACTTTCTCAAATACAAAAATAGTAATATATTTCGCATAATAAAATATCATTGATAAAAAACAGCCTGCGTTTGTCTTTTGTATATACACCAGAGAACAAAACAACGCGGTACGGACATACTTCCCTGCTGCCCATACGGCATTAGAAACAAAATCACTGTGCGGAATCCAGAAACCGAAAGGCTCCACTGCGCACACAGCCGTCCCACACGCACAGTAACATCATGCACACGGATACCCGAAAAAAACGGTGCCTGCAGTTTCTGAGGAAACTGCAGGCACCGCACAAAACTTACAAGAACGAGCCGATTCAGGCTGATTCAATCATTCTCCGGCATTTTCCTTTTCTGCCACATACCAGCAGCACGTATCGGCACCATACGGAGCAGCAATGATGCTCAATCCCAGCAATGCTTTTCCGTCTGCCGACAAGTATTTGAACTGTCCGCCGTCCGGTACGCGGATACCGTAACGCGCCTGTATGTACTCCGCCAGCGTAGCATAAGCTACCGTACCGCCATTATCCAGGTTAATAACCGGACCGCTGCCGCCGTATCCGCCCTGGGAAGCCATGAATGCAATGCCTTCGTCCGTCACGCCGCAGCCACCGTATCCCGGATACTCTTTCAGCACGACCGTCGTACCGGTCTCAGTATTGAAGTAGGCGGGATAATAGGAAGACTGTACTTCGCTCATGCTGCTGTCGAGCGTTTCTTCGGTAAAGGTACCGGCGAGCCACTTGCCGCTGGGACTGGCATTACCCGCACCGGACCACGTCTGCATGCCGTCCACAAGGGTGAACCATACGCCCGACCCTTCGTAATAAAGTTCTACTTTACGTTCGTTCCTGACATCTTCTCCTACATAATGTACCGTGCCGTTTTTATCCCAGTATACCATGCCCGCATCCCAGTCGTCCCAAGTGGAACCGTAGATGATTTCGCCGTTTGCCGAGACTCCGCGGGCCATGATTCCCTGGTCGTGTTCCTCGCCGCGGTAGTTCAGTTCGGGCAGGGGCAGGGGTATATACTCGCCGTTCTCGATTTTCACCGGACCGTACATATGACCTTCGGGGGATCCGGTACCCCAGCCGACCATAATGTCGCCGCCGAGAGAAGTACCTTCTATAATCGTGCGGCCGCCGAAACCGGGAGCGGCTTCCGAGCGGAAGTAATCGCCGTCGAGCGTAAAGCCTACCACGCCGCCTTCCGTTGTATCGTCAATGAACAGCGTTCCCTGATCGGTGATGGCCATCGGGTCCGACAGCGCGAACATCGAAGCAGGATACGGTCCGAGCACCACGCGCTCGTCGGTCTGTACGTCGATAATGACGGGATAGTTTATGGTTTTCCCATTATCATCGTAATCGTTGAAAAACGCGCCGAAGTAACGACCGTTCGGAGATAGCACACCACCGAAATAATTGATATCCATCCGATAACGGGAAGGCAGACCGTCATCGCTGCCCAACTGGTGTATTTTGATATCCGAGACGGCTTTCCCAGCGGTTACGGTAATGGTTCCGATTCGTTCATCAACAGTTTCGTTGTCGTCGACGGTAATGACGATGGAGTTGTCCTCCCCGACATATTTGAGCCACGACGCATCGCTTTCGACACTCCACTCGGCCGGATTGGCCCGGATGTCCACCGTCAGGGACTGGTTTCCGGACGCCTGGAACGAGTATTCCGCGTAGTCGAGTTTCACGTAATGCATTTCGCCGGATTCGGGTCCTTTTTCACAGCCCGCCAGCAGGAGCGTCCCGGAAAACAGGACGAGCAACGACAGTTTAAAATCGGTTTTCATAGAAGATTGGTTAAAAAATGTGTAATTAAATATCTATACGAATATTCCTTTTAAACCCGTTTTCGCGTATGTTTATGCAAATATAAAATTTGTCAAGGAAATTTGCAATAATATCTATGTTTATTTTTTAGGAAAACATTCAAAATTCCCGTACCGTAACGTTCCGAGCAAATACGGTCCCTCGTCAGCCTCATCCAACACGGAGCAATGACAAGCGGTTCCGGAACCACAGTTGTTCTTCCGAACGTCGGCTCCCTTTCGGAACGGTTTCCCTTCCGATGGAACAGACAGCCCCCAACCGTTCCGTCCGGAGACGACCGCACGAATCATGCGATGCATCCGGACGAAGGCCAAGCCCCGGCAACGACATCATGCCCCCGATTCCGCCGGTATTCTTCCGTCTGCCGGAACGACACCCTACGGAAACGGCACCGACGCCGGGGCCTCGACTTACGGCAGGCAGGGCCATAAAAAAGCCGGCGGCCTTCAGAAGGCCGCCGGCTTTACCGGTCGTTTCGGAACCGCGACTCAATCGAGCGGGGGTGCGACATACCACCATACCGAGGTAGGCGTTCCGCCGTTGCCCATATACAGTTTGTAGCCGAACAGATGCTCCATATCCGGGGATATCGAGGTAATGACACCGTCCGAAAGCAAAAGGCCGTAGGTACGCTCCATCCATTCGGTCATGGTGCCTACTACCGTCCGGCTGGCAAGGTCTATAACCGAGCAACCGGAGACTCCCACGCTTTGGGCGCCTATTACACCCAGGCCGCTGTCGGTAACGCACAGCGCCACATATCCCGCGTATTCATCGAACACGGTGGTCGTCCTGGTCTCGGTGTTGAAGAAAGCCGGATAATTGGTCTGGTAAACTTCGTTGCTCTCGGCATTGTATTCTTCCGTACGGAACGTCCCCGCAATCCATTTGCCGTCGGGACTTATCTGCGTCTGGTTGGCCCAGCAAATCACGCCGTCCACCAAATTGTAATCCACGAGATTTCCCAACGGGTCTTCGCGTTTGATGGGCGTCACCTTGCGTACGTCGCTGCCCACCCAATCGGGAGTTCCGGTCTCGTCCCACCATAACATGCCGTAGTCGTAATTCTCCCACGAAGTGCCGTACATGACGGTACCGTCCGCCGACACGCCGCGGGCCATCACGCCGGCCCACCACTCCTCGTTGCGGAAACTCTTTTCGGGCAGTTCGAGGGGAAATACTTCGCCATTGACGATTTTGACGGGAGCGTACATGCATCCGTAAGGAGTTCCCTCTGTATAACCCGTCAAAACGCTCCCATCTGTGGAGACGCCCTGCATCACGACCGGGCCGTAGCCGGACAGGGAACCCGGCACATAATAGGTACCGTCGGGTTCGAACGCCACGCAGCCGCCGTTCGTGTTATCGGTGATGTACAGCACGCCCTGGTCGGTCATTACCTCGGCCTCGTACATGCCGATAAGGGTTTCAGGATAAGGGCCGAACTCCACCCGTTCGTCGGATTCGAGGTCGATGACGACGGCCGTATAGACGTAATCGTTATCGCCCTCGACACCGACACGGAGGCCGCCCACATAGCGTCCGCTGGGCGACATAACGGCATGGTTCAGGTCGTCGAGCAGCCGGTAACGCGCATTCATGCCGTCCGCACCGAGCTGATATACGACGATGGTTGCCATTGCGGCTCCCGCCGTCAGCGTCACCTCGGCACTACGTTCGCCTTCGGTATTGGGCTCGGCGGAAACAACCAGCGTGCGTGCGTTTTCACCCTCCGATACCTTGAGCCACGAGGCGCTGCTGGCGAAACTCCATTCGGGATTCGACCGTACGGTAACGGTCTTGCTGTCCGTACCGTCGCTCAAAAAGGTACACACCGCATCGCTCAACTTGATGTAATGTTTCTCGCCCGCAGGTTCGGTGCCGCACCCGGCCAGGAACGCCGCCAGAGAGAGCATGATAACAGATAACTTTTTCATAAAAAACGGTTTGAATAGAATATTGGTTAATTATCAGGAATGTCTTCCGCCCCATATCGAAAGTAAGGCATCGGAACATCTGTTTGGTCGAATGCGGAAAAGGAGCATGTTTTGCAAGAATATCTATCAACCGCTGCGTCTTTTATTCCGGCCCCTTTTCAGCCGATGCACTCCCGAACCGGCCCGCATCGGTTGTTCTTCCGCTCCCTCCTAAGGGGGATTGATGCTGCGCAAGAAATCCACACATAAACTTTTAAACAGAAAACCGGTTCATCCACAAACGTAAATACCAAATTCGACACTAAAAGAAAACATCGAACCTGTCAGTTTTGCACAAATGTAAAAAACCAATAAATACTTTGCAATAATATTACTTTTACATATTTTTTTATTCCAATTCCTTTTTACCTTCCGCAACGACGGGTATCGTCCCTTCCTCCTCCGGCCCGCGGAAGACCTGCACACCGGTAGGTACGAAAGAATACCGGCCGCACCCTGTGAGGGCACGGCCGGCACCGGAAGACAATGCCTTCCTAAAACCTAACCAATAATACCTATTTGAAAACTATTTAACCCTTAACGAAAACTCAGTCGAGCGGCGGAGCAACGTACCAGTACGTCGTAGTAAAGGACTGTCCTCCATTCGTATTGGAAAGATTATACCCGAATAATTTCTCGTTGTCGGGAGTAACGTACAGTAAAACGCCGGTCTCCACGAGGATACCGTAATTGTCCTGTATCCACTGCGACATGGGGCCCATCACCGTTTTGCTTTCGAGGTCCACCATGACGCAGTTATACACGCCCAGCGACTGGGGGCCAATGACACCCATGCCGTCGTTCGTGACGTGTAGTGCCACATAACCGCCGTACTCGTCGAATACCGTGGTTGTTCCCGTCTCGGTATTGAAGAACGCCGGATAATTGGACTGCAAAACGCTATTGTCCGATTCGTTGAACGCTTCCGTGCGGAATGTACCGGCAATCCACTCGCCGTTGGGGCTCACCTGCGTCTGGTTGTTCCAACAAATCACACCGTCCACCAGGTTGTAATCCACGAGTTTACCCGTAGCGTCCTCCCTCTTGATGGGCGTTACCTTGCGCACGTCGCTGCCTACCCAGTCCACGTTGCCGGCCTCATCCCACCATACCATACCGTAATCGTAATCCTCCCACGAGGTGCCGTATATGACGGTACCGTCGGCCGATATGCCGCGGGCGAGCACGCCTGCCCACCACTCCTCGTCACGGAAATTCTTCTCCGGTAAAGGCAGCTCCTGCCCTTCGCCATTGACGAACTTCAATGGGCCGTAAATGTATCCGTTAGGCGTCGCATCCGAATAGCCCACCAGAATGGAACCGTCCTCCGAAACGCCCGATATGACGGTCGCTCCGTAACCGCCGGGCAGGGATTCCGGACGGAAATAATCGCCGGTCAGGTCGAACGCTATGCAGCCGCCGTTCACGAAGTCGCTCACGTACAGAATACCCTGGTCCGTCATCGCACTGGCGGCATCCATACCCAGAAGCGATTCGGGATAGGGGCCGAACTCGATGCGTTCATCGGTTTCGAGGTCGATGATAACGGCCGTGTAATCCATTTCGTTATCCACGGCACCGATATAATAACCGCCCACGTAACGGCCGTTGGGCGATATCATAGCCGAGTTCAGGTCGTCCAACAACCGGTATCGGGCATTCATGCCGTCCACACCGAGCTGGTATACGTCGATGGTTGCCGTTGCGGCACCCGCCGTCAGTAAGATTTCGGTGCTCCGCTCCACTTCCGTGTTCGGTTCCACCGAAACCGTCAGCGTATTTTCCGACATGTCGGTCACTTTCACCCAAGACGCACCGCTCTCGGCACTCCAGCCCGGATTGGAACGAACGTTGATGGCGAAGGCATCCGTCCCGTCGGCCGTAAAGGTGCACACCGCATCGCTCAGTTTGATGTAATGTTTCTCTTGCGACTCTTCAGTCCCGCAGGCCGCAAACAACATCGTTCCCGCAACAGCGAAAAAAATACTCCAAATTTGTTTTTTCATAAGAAGACAGGTTATTTAAGAATTTAAAGTTATAAAGCCAATTCCAAATACTCCAACACTTACTAACTGTGCAAATATAATCAAATAATATTTCCCATGCAATAACATAGTATAAATAATCCTCCAAAAAAAGCTGTAAATTCATTCGATTCGTTCTGGAAACCGGTTTACCTTTTCCGGGCGACGCACGGCACCCAGCGGAAACGGGGAGAAAACGGCAGTGCGGAATACGGAAAAAAGCACGCGCGGCCGAAAGGATTCATCCGCACCCGTCCGGCAAACGTAGGCGGCGGCCCGGACATGTACGGAAAACGGAACGGGAAAGAATGAAACTAAGGAAAGCTGCGTCCCGGAACAGACCACCACAGCCTCCGGACGGCAGACAGCCGGCCCATCCGGGCAGACGGGTACGGCATCGTGCCGAAAGTCACGGAAACTCCGGAGCGAACGACCAAAGCGCAGCCGCGGACAGGGCAGCGTAGACGCGCAACGGGTACGAGGCCGCGAGAAAGGCAGCCACAGAACGCGCGGCCGGAGCACCCCGAAACACGGGTATAAAAAACCGGAACGAGGCCGAGGGGAAAAAAGCCATAAAAGGCGGGGCCGAAACACTCCCAATTATCCGACACGTGCAGTCAGGGCACAATTACGAAAAAAGGCGGCCGCCGGCCCGCTACTCCTCGGTTATCTCGATAAGCTGCTGGCGGTAGGCATCGAGGATGCTCGACTTGGAGACGAATCCGAGGTATCGGTTGTTCTTGTCCACCACGGGCAGATTCCACGCCTTCGACTCCTCGAACTTCTCCACCACCTCGGATATCATCTCGTTCTTGAAAATGATGTCCGGAGGCTGGACGATGTATTTCGAAACGGGCGCGGCGTACTTGCTCTGGTCGAACATGTCGGTACGGATGTCGTCGAGCAGGATGATGCCCGCAAATTCGCC
Source organism: Candidatus Tidjanibacter gallistercoris (assembly GCA_019114205.1). Taxonomy (GTDB): domain Bacteria; phylum Bacteroidota; class Bacteroidia; order Bacteroidales; family Rikenellaceae; genus Tidjanibacter; species Tidjanibacter gallistercoris. The sequence continues at coordinate 8,982 of DXFY01000001.1, forward strand.
GCCGTCCTTCACCACGGGAAAGACATTGCGCTTCGAAGAGGAAACGATATGTATGAGGTCGCCGAGCGTGGCATCCCTGGCGACGGGCGAAAAGTTCGTCTCTATCAACCGGTCGAGATTGAGGAATACCATGACCGCACGGTCTTTGTTGTGGGTGACGAGTTCGCCTTTGGCACGCAGCTTCTTGGTATATATCGAATCCGGTTCGAGATAATAGGAAATGGCGAACGACAGCGATGCCACGAGCATCAGCGGTACGAACAGCCCGTAACCGTTGGAAAGTTCCGCGATGAGGAACACCGAAGTGAGCGGCGCCTTCATCACTCCGGTCATGACGCCGGCCATGCCCACGAGGGAGAAATTGACCACGGACATCTCCATGCCGAAGAAACTGTTGCAGATGTAGGCGAGCGCGCCGCCGGTGAATGCACCGGTGAAGAGCGACGGGGCGAACGAACCGCCCACACCGCCGGCGGCATTCGTCACGGCCATGGCCACCACCTTGAGGAAAAGGGTGCCGAGCAGGAACAGCACCACCACCCACGGGATGTTGCGGTACTGGTAGAAGAGCGAATTGTTGAACAGCGGTTCCACCTGCCCGTGCATGAGGTCGATGAAGGACTCGTACCCCTCGCCGTAGAGCGGCGGGAAAAGAAAGATGAGCAGCCCTATCGACACGCCCCCGACCAACCACCGCGTGGACTGTTTCCGCATCGTACCGAACAGGCGCTGCACCTTGCCGTTCACGGTCAGGAAATAGAACGACACGAGGCCGCACAGCAGGGCGAGCACCACGTACATGTGGAGATGCTGGAGGTTGAACGTTCCGCCGACGCTCACGTTCAGCATGGGGTCGAACCCCTTGAGGAACAGCACGAGCGTGGTAGAGACCACGGAGGAGATGAGCAGCGGCACGATGGCCCGCATGGAAATGTCGAGCATCAGCACCTCAAGCACGAAGATGAGCCCCGTGACGGGCGCCTTGAAGATGGCGGCCAGAGCCGCCGCAGCTCCGCAGCCCAGCAGCAGCGTGGTATCGCGGTAATTGAGCCGGAACACCTGCGCGATGTTGGAACCGATTGCCGACCCGGTCAGCACGATGGGGGCCTCCGGGCCCACCGAACCGCCGAAGCCGATGGTCACCGCACCGCCCACGACCGACGAATAGCAGTTGTGGCCCCGGATGCGGGAACCCGTTTTGCTGATGGCGTACAGCACGCGCGTGACGCCCTCGGAAATGTTGTCCTTTACTATATATTTTACGAACAGCGAGGCCAGAATGATGCCGACCGCAGGATAGATGAGGAAAAGATACCCCGTCGTATCGGCCGGTATCCAGCTTACCAACGCGCTGCGGATAACGTGCAGCAGCCACTCGAAAGCATAGGCGGCGAAGCCCGACACGAGTCCCACGACGATGGCCAGGACAATCATCAACTGCCGTCCCGACAGACGCCGCGTAATCCGCATCAGCAGCACGTACGCCTTATTCAATATCTTCCTCGAACCTTCCATCGCCTCACATACGGCTTCGCGCTCTCCCGACGAGCCGTTTTCAGAACGGACGGATGCCCATGATTTCCCTCACGTCGGAAACCGTCCGAGCAGCGCTCGCACGCGCTTTCTCGGCTCCCTGCGTTACGACCCGGTGCAGGTAGGCATCGTCGGCCCGAATAGCCTCTATCCGCTCCCGGATGGGGGCTACGGTCTTGATGATGTCCTCGGCGAGCTGTTTCTTCAGGTCGCCGTAACGTATCTCGCACCGGGCGTACCGTTCCCTGAAATAGGCGATGGTATCGGGCGCAGAAACCGCCTCCATGATGGTGAAGATGTTGGCGACGCCCTCGCTCAGGGGGGAATCCGGCTCCGTGGGGCCGGAATCGGTCACGGCACGCATCACCTTCTTGCGGATGACCGCATCCGAATCGGCGAGGAAGATGCCGTTGTTCTCGCTCTTGCCCATCTTGCCCGTTCCGTCCAGCCCCGGTATCTTCACCAGGTCGGAACCGAAGTTGTAGGGCCGGCTTTCGGGAAAGTATTCCACGCCGTACATGTTGTTGAAACGCCGGGCGAACACCCGCGTCAGTTCCAGGTGCTGCTCCTGGTCTTTTCCCACGGGCACATGCGTGGCACGGTGGACGAGGATGTCCGCCGCCATCAGTACCGGATAGGTGAGCAGTCCGACATTGACGTTCGAGGGATTCTTGCGCACCTTGTCCTTGAACGAGGCGGTACGCTCCAGCTCGCCCACGTAGGCGTGCATGCCGAGCAGCAGCGACAGTTCGGCTATCTGCGGCACATCGCTCTGCACGTATACGGTCGCCGCATCGGGGTCGATTCCCGCCGCAAGGTATTCGGCGAGCACCGTCCGCACGTTCTCGTGCAGCCGGTCCGGGTCGTCGTGCGTGGTAAGCGCGTGGTAATCCGCGATGAAGAAGAAGCATTTCGCATCGTGCTGCATTCTGACGAAATTGTGCAGCGCCCCGAAGTAGTTCCCCAGATGGAGCTGTCCGGTCGGCCTGATGCCGCTGAGTACTATATCCATGTTCCTGCCGTTACTGTCTTTGGCGACGTGATACAATCGAACAAAAGTAAGGCAAAAAAACCAGATATTAGTCATTTTTACCTACTTTTGCTCCGTTCAGGACTTAAAGCAAACGAATGAAAACCTACTGGAGACTGCTCGGCTTCGCGAAACCGATAGAGAAATACGCCATCCCCTATTTTTTCTGCACGCTGCTGTATGCATTCTTCAACGTCTGCACCTTCACGCTGATAATGCCCATCGTCAATTCGCTGTTCTCCCCCGACGGGGCGCTGCACGCCGTGACCGAGATGCCCGCCTTCAGCATACGCCACCTGACCGAATACCTCAACGCGCTGCTCTCCTATTTCCTATACCGCCTGTTCGGCAGCGACTACGACATCATGGACGTACTCGTCGTCCTCGCATGCGTGGTCGTCGCCGCCTCGCTGCTGAGCAACCTCTTCCGCTACCTCGCCCAGCGGATTATCGAAAACATGCGCGTGCGCACGCTCTGCCGCCTGCGCGACCGGGTGTACGAACACGTACTGGAAATGAATCTCGGATTCTTCAGCAACGAACGCAAGGGCGACATCATGGCCCGCATCACCTCCGACGTCCAGGTCGTACAGTTCTGCATCACCAACACGCTCCAGGTGGCATTCCGCGACCCGTTCCTCATCCTGTTCTACGTGGCGGCCATGCTCGCCATCTCCATCCAGCTCTCCGTCTTCTCGGTGGTATACCTGCCCGTCGTCGCCCTGCTCATCGGCACCATCGTGAAGCGGCTGCGCCGTTCGGCCAAAGAGGTACAGGAATCCTTCGGCGAACTGACCTCGGTGCTCGACGAATCGCTTTCGGGCATGAAAGTCATCAAGGGATACAATGCGGAAGGCTTTTTCGACCGCCGGTTCTCCGACATCAACCGCCGGTTCTCCGACATATCGCGCCGCATCGCCTACCGCCAGCAGCTCGCCTCCCCCATGAGCGAGTTCCTCGGCATCGCGGCGGCGGCCGGGCTGCTCATCTTCGGCGGCATCCTCGTGTCGGGCGGCAAACTCGATGCGGGCGGCTTCCTCACCTACCTCGCCATATTCACCCAGATAACCCGTCCGATGCGCTCCTTCACCGATGCCTTCTCCACCATCAACCAGGGCATCGCCGCCGGCGACCGCGTTCTGGCGCTGCTCGACACGCAGACCGCAGTGCGGAACGCGCCCGACGCCGTCCGTCTGGAACATTTCCGCGACAGCATCGAGTTCCGCAACGTCCGTTTCGCCTACGAGGAACGCGAGGTCATCTGCGGCATCAGCTTCACGGTGAAGAAAGGCCAGACGGTGGCACTCGTCGGTCCGTCCGGCGGCGGCAAATCGACCATTTCGGACCTTATCCCGCGCTTTTACGACGTAACTGCGGGCGAAATCCGTATCGACGGGCGCGACATCCGGCAGTACGACCTGCATTCGCTGCGCGAAAAGATGGGCATCGTGGCGCAGGATACGGTACTCTTCAACGACACCATCGAGAACAACATCCGGCTCGGCAATGCCGAAGCCACGCGCGAAGAGGTCATGGACGCGGCACGGGTCGCCAATGCCGAACGGTTCATCGCCGAGACGCCCTGCGGGTTGGACACGAACATCGGCGACCGCGGCGCGAAGCTCTCCGGGGGACAGCGCCAGCGCCTTAGCATCGCCCGCGCCGTTCTCAAAAACCCCGAAATCCTCATCCTCGACGAGGCGACCTCCGCCCTCGACACCGAGAGCGAAAAACTCGTACAGGAAGCCCTCAACACGCTGCTCGTAGGGCGTACCTCCATCGTCATCGCCCATCGCCTGAGCACCATACGCAATGCGGACAAAATCATCGTCATCGAACAGGGCCGCATCACGGAAGAGGGAACGCACGCCGAACTGCTCCGCCACGGGGGTACCTACGCAAAACTCATCGAACTGCAACAGCTTTCCTGAACAGGAGGGCCCGTTCGTACAAGGAACGCCCCGCCTGAAGACGGTACAAGCTCCCGGAACCGTTTCATCGGCACAGACACCGTCGCCGGCAACGCCGCGACGCGTACCGACACGGGGCCGTCGTCCGTACCGGACACCGGGGAAAAAACGCTGCCCTCGACGAGACGACATAACGAACACCGCACCTATACCTTATATTATTATGTCACGACACTTGTTCCCTGTCGCCGCACTGCTTCTTCTGACGGCATGCGCCCCGCAAAGGCTGCCGGACGGGTGGTACACGACCGACGGGACAGGGCAGGATGCCGCGATCGGCAACCCCATCGTCACCTGCCGCGACTTCGCCGCATTGCAACTCGACTCGCTTCCCTCGGAAGACGGTTCGTTCGTTTACATCATCACGGGAACCCTCCGCCCCGAAAAACACGCCACATGGGCCGACGCTACCGAAGCCGCTGTCGGTACCTGCATCGTCTTCCTCCACGAAGGCCGGACAATCGCTGCGCCCTGCGTCAATATGCGCAACGAACGCGGCAGCTTCTCTATCTCCTCCCCGAATATCTCCGGCGATGCCGACCGGATGCGGGAAATCTTCCATAGCCTCGAGGCACAGATGCGGTGACCGGACGAGCATCGACACATGTTTGCGCAGCGGTACCGCCTTCCCCGCCATGGAACGAACCGACACCAAAAGCGGCGGGCAGGAGTAACTCCTGCCCGCCGGCCAGTATTTCACAAGCCGCCCGGAACCTTGCTTTTCCGAACGGACCGAATACACTACGCTATTCAACCTCCCACGTTTCCCCGCTGTTCAGCAAGTCGTCCACGTTCTTAATCTTCGCCGTAGCCTGAACCTCGGCAATCTGCCGGGCCACTTCGCGTTCGTAAGTGGGTTCCGCCACGTCGCGGATGATACCCAGCGCGACAGGAAAATCGGGATACTTCATGCTGGCCAGCATCACGTGCACCATCGTATCCTTCTCGTGGGCGTCATGCACGAGGATGTCGTCGAGCGTCACGCCGTTTTCGCCGACGGTCACCACCTTCAACTTCATGTTGTCGAGCATCAGCCCCTTGTCCATGTTCTTGCCGAAAAGCATCTTTTCGCCCTGACGGAGGGTGATGGTATGTTCCGCCCGCACCTCCTTGTCGCCGGCGAACGCCTTGTGGGTACCGTTATTGAATATCATGCAGTTCACCAGCACCTCGATGACCGACAGGCCGTCGTGCTTCGAGGCGGCCACCATGCACTCCGTGGTCAGGTTCACCTCGGCGTCTATCGAACGGGCGAAGAAGGTGCCGTGGGCGCCTATCACCAGTTCGCCGGGATTGAACGGACGCTCCACCGTACCGTAAGGCGACGTCTTGGTAATCTTGCCGAGCTTCGACGTCGGCGAATACTGTCCTTTGGTAAGGCCGTAAATCTCGTTGTTGAACAGCACCACGTTCAGGTCGATGTTGCGGCGGATGGAGTGGATGAAGTGGTTGCCGCCGATGGCGAGCGAGTCGCCGTCGCCCGTCATCACGAAGACGCTCAGGTCGGGGTTGGCCGTCTTGAGCCCCGTGGCGATGGCGTTGGCACGGCCGTGTATGCCGTGGAACCCGTACGTGCTCACATAATAGGGGAAACGCGACGAACAGCCGATACCGGAAACCACCGCGAAACGCGAATGGTCCACGCCGGCATTGGCGGCTATCTGCGGCATGGCCTTCTGGATGGCGCTCAACACGGCATAGTCGCCGCAGCCGGGACACCATTTAACTTCCTGGTCGCTCTTGAAGTCCGCAACCGTATATTTGAGTTCGCTCATGACTACTTTTCCAATAATTCGTTAAACTTATCGACCAGCTCCTCTTTCGTGAACGGAAGCCCCTGTACCTTGTTGAACTGTTCGTACCGGAACTGCGGGAACGACATGCGCATGTAATTGGCGAACTGACCTTCGTTCAGCTCGCATACCACGATTTTCCTGAACCCGGAGAAGATTTCGTACACGCCGTGCGGCAGGGGGTTGATGTAGTTGAAGTGGCAGAGGGAAACCTTTTTTCCTGCCGCCCGCATCTCCTTCACGGCCGATTCGAGATGGCCGCGAGTACCGCCCCAGCCTACGACGAGCAGGTCGCCTTCCCGGTCGCCCAGCACCTCCTGTTCGGGAATGAAGTCCACGACGCGCGCCACCTTCTCGGCACGCAGTTCGACCATCCGCTGGTGGTTCTGCGGATTGTGCGACGGCGAACCCTTCAGGATGTCCTTCTCCAGACCGCCGATGCGATGTTCCAGACCGGGCGTACCGGGGAATGCCCAGCGGCGTGCCAGACGCAGCCCGTCGCGCTTGTAAGGCAGGAAGGTCTTTTCGTCTTCCGGCAACTCCCTGATTACCGGCGGATGTATTTCGGGATAATCCTTCATGGAGGGTATCTTCCAGGGCTGGCTGCCGTTGGCGATGAATCCGTCGGAGAGCAGCACGACCGGCGTCATGTGTTCCATGGCGAGCTTGCCGGCCATGAAAGCGTAATGGAAACAGTCGGACGGAGTGCTTGCCGCGATGACTATCATCGGACACTCTCCGTTGCGGCCCCAGAGCGCCTGCAGCAGGTCGCCCTGTTCGGGCTTGGTCGGAAGACCGGTGGAAGGTCCGCCCCGCTGTACGTCCACGACGACAATCGGGAGCTCGGTCATTACCGCCAGGCCCATGGCTTCGGACTTCAGCGAAAGGCCTGGCCCCGATGTGGTGGTCACAGCGAAGTGGCCCGCATACGAAGCTCCGATGGTCGTACAGATGCCGGCGATTTCGTCCTCGCACTGCACGGTCTTCACGCCGAGGTCCTTGCGCTTGGCAAGCTCTTCGAGGATGACGGTCGCAGGGGTGATGGGATACGAACCGCAGTAGAGCGGCCGACCGCTCTTTTCGGAAGCTGCGATGAATCCCCATGCCGTCGCCTGGTTGCCGTTGATGCTGCGGTAGCGGCCCTTGGGCAGGTCGGCTGGCTGTACGTCGTACGTATTGGCGAACGCATGCGTGTTGTGCGCATAGTTGTAACCGGCCTTCAGCGCGAGGACGTTCGCCTCGGCCACTACCGGATTGCGTTTGCCGAACTTGTTGTTGATATATTCGACGGCATGTTCGAGCGGCTTGTTGAACATGAAAAGGCACATGCCCAGCGCGAACATGTTCTTGCACTTGACGACGCTCTTCACGTCCATGTCCAGACCGGCAAGCGCCTCCTTGGTCATGGTCGTGATGTCGGCGATGATGATGTTGTAGTCCTGTATTCCGAGTTCGGTGAAGGGGTCGCCCGTCGTGAATCCGGCCCGTGCGACGCTCTTCTCGTCGAGCGTATCGCCGTCGATGATGACCGTGGCACCCTTTCGCAGCCAGCAGGCATTCGCCCTGAGCGCCGCCGGATTCATGCACACCAACACATCGCAATAATCGCCGGGCGTCTGCACCGGATGGTCGCCGAAATGTACCTGGAACCCCGACACGCCGGCCACCGTCCCCTGCGGCGCACGAATTTCGGCCGGATAATCCGGGAAAGTCGAAATGCCGTTGCCCTGCAGGGCCGCGGTGTCGGAGAACAGAGTGCCCGTCAGCTGCATTCCGTCTCCGGAGTCCCCGGAGAACCGGATAACCACATCATCCTTCTCCGTAATGCTTTTGTTTTCCATAATGCCTTCAAAGCAACGGGAACCGTCAGGATACACCACCGCACCTTAAAGTTCCCTGGTTTCTAAAATTATGTAGTCTGATTTATATAAAATCTACTTAACTTACGTTATACGTAACGGCATACGGGAGCACGACCTCGCATCATGTCCCGGCAACCGGTAAATAAGCCCAATATTCAACCGCAAAAGTAATGAATTCTAATATAGGCGCAACCCGTAAAGAAAAAAATATTTATCTTTGGATGGCGATGTTTACAAATCGTAACAAAAAAGCGGGAAAAACAATCGATGCGGCCGCAGACCGCAGGCATTTCCATCACCCGGACATACATTTAATATAAATCATTGTGCATATGAACCAGCCCATCAAATTCACGACGCCGGAAGAAGCGGTGAAGGTAATCAAGTCAGGCGACCACGTCCATCTCAGCAGTGTCGCCAGCGTTCCCCAGGTGCTCGTCCGTGCCATGACGGCACGGGGCAGGGCCGGCGAACTGCAGCATGTACACATCCATCACCTGCATACCGAAGGCGAAGCGCTTTATGCGGTTCCGGAACTGGAAGGCGTCTTCCAGCTCGACTCGTTCTTCGTGGGGGGCAACGTCCGGGAGGTCACGCAGCACGGTTTCGCGGACTACATACCCGTATTCCTGAGCGAAACGCAGCGTCTGTACCGCGACGGAGTACTGCCGTGCGACGTGGCGATGATACAGGTATCCCCGCCCGACCGGCACGGCTACGTATCCCTCGGCACCTCGGTGGACGCCACCCTCGCGGCAGTCGAGTGTGCCGGTACGGTCATCGCGGTCGTGAACCGACACGTGCCGCGCTCGTTCGGCGATTCGTTCATCCACATCTCGCAAATCGACCTTTTCGTCGAGGACGACACACCGCTCATCGAGGAACATTTCGCCGAACCCAACGAAGTGGAATGCGCCATAGGGCGCAACTGCGCGGCGCTCATCGAGGACGGTGCCTGCCTGCAAATGGGTATCGGCGCCATTCCCAATGCCGTCCTGTCGCAGCTGGGCAGCCACAAGAACCTCGGCGTACATACCGAAATGTTCGCAGACGGGGTGCTGCCGCTGGTGGAAGCGGGAGTCATCAACGGTGCCAACAAGAAGATAGACAAGGGCAAAATGGTCTCCACGTTCCTGATGGGCTCCCAACGTGTCTACGACTTCATCGACGACAATCCCGGCGTACTGATGAAGGACGTAGGCTATACCAACGACCCGTTCGTCATCGCCCAGAACCCCAAGGTAACCGCCATCAATTCGGCGCTCCAAATCGACCTGACCGGACAGATATGCGCCGACTCGCTCGGCACCCGGTTCTACTCCGGCGTCGGCGGGCAGGTGGACTTCATCTACGGTGCTTCCCGTTCCGAGGGCGGCAAGGCCATCGTGGCCATGCCGTCGGTCACGAACAAGGGCATCAGCAAAATCGTCCCGGTTCTGACATCGGGCGCGGGCGTGGTCACCACCCGTGCGCATGTGCATTGGATAGTCACCGAACACGGCGCGGTCAATCTGTACGGCAAAAGTTTTCAGGAACGCGCCCGTCTGCTGATAAGCATCGCCGACCCGGCCAGCCGCGAAGAGCTCGACCGTGCGGCATTCGAACGCTTCGGGCCGCACCACCACTATATCAAATCGTGCTGCGGCATCTGAACGATTCGACACACGACATCGACGATACGGCAGGGATATTTTCCCTGCCGTTTTCGTCGGACGGACACGCACGGGTCGGGCAGTTTCGCTGGCCGCGGCATGGAATGTCGGCAAATATGAATTATATTTGCAGGAGCCGACGCACAACGGCTCCAAACAAAGGATTATCATGCGCTGCAAACTGACCGCAAACACGAAACTCACCCTCTTCATCGTCCTGCTGCTCGTCATCGACCAGGCCGTCAAATTCACCGTAAAACTCAACATGGAGCTGTACCAGAGCATTCCCGTTTTCGGGAACTGGTTCATCATCCATTTCATAGAGAATCCGGGCGCGGCATTCGGCATGCAGCTCGGCGGAACGTGGGGCAAACTGCTGCTCAGCCTCATACGCATCGGAGCAATCGCACTGATTGCCTGGTACCTGCACCGGCTCGTAAAGAAATCGGCCCCGAAAGGGGTGCTGGTCGGCGGAGCGCTCATCCTCGCGGGAGCTATCGGCAACATGTTAGACAGCGCATTCTACGGCCTCATCTTCTCCGAATCGACTCCCTATGCGGCGGCCACGCTCTTTCCCGAAGGGGGCGGTTACGCGCCTTTCCTGCACGGGAAGGTGGTGGACATGCTCTACTTCCCGATTATCAACTCCACGTGGCCCGACTGGATGCCGGTCATAGGCGGCAGGGACTTCACCTTCTTCAGTCCCGTTTTCAACATCGCCGACAGCTACATCACGGTCGCCGTATTCTATATCATCCTTTTCCAACGGAAATATTTTCTCAAATAAGGCAGCGGCCGCCGCTTGCACATCCCCTCTGTTCGCAAACATGAAAAGATTCATCAAGACGCTCCTGTTCGCTGCGACCGCATGCGCCGCCTGCTCCGTTTCGGCACAGGAAGCCGAAGCCGACCGGATTCTCGGTATCTACGAAGTGGTGGGAGAAACCACGAACGAGCTTTCCAAAGTAAAGATTTACAAGACGGGCGACACCTACGAAGCACGTATCATCTGGCTCGAACATCCCTATGACGAAGCGGGCAATCCGCGCCTCGATGCCCTCAACCCCGACCCGGCGCTCCGGAGCGGTCGGGCGGATGCCATCGTACTCCTGCGCGGGCTGCATTACGACGCGAAGAAAGAGCGCTGGACGGGCGGAACGATATACAATCCCGTCGACGGAAACGTGTACGATGCACAGGCGGAGTTCGACAGTCCGCACGAACTCCGCGTGAGGGGCTACATCGGTAAACCCCTGTTCGGCAGAGACCTCGTCTGGAACAAACTGGAATAACCGGCCGGGAGGCAATCCGTTCCTGAATCGGACAAACGCCCCTGCACTGCAATACGGAAAGGGAGCGACGGTTCCACCCCGTCGCTCCCTTTCCGTATCCCCGCACTCCTTCCGGACTGTCCCGGCCGAAATAACGACACGATATCGCACGACCGACCGCCGACCGGTACCGGGCATGCACGCAGTTGCCCGGTCGTTATTCGCTTCGTTGAGCCGTGCAGAAATTGGTTCAATCGTCACAAAAGCGATTAGCCACACCCCACTGCCGGCGAGCAGCAAACAACGGGTACCATGCGGCGCCATCGCCCTTGAAAGTTGAAAGGTCGCTTATCCGCCGAACATTCCTTGCAAGCGGAGAAGGCGTCGGCACCGAAGGCCGCCGAACCGCTGTTCCCTGCACCGTCCCTGCCGCATTCCGGACTCCAACGACAGGAGCGCCCGTCCGTTTCCGTCCGGCCGAATTACAGGTCGCATATCCAAAACTCCTGCTTCCGAATTCTGCGCATCCGTCCGCAGGTTCCGACCTGTACATGGATGCAACACCGGTATCGACGCGCCGCCTGCGGGAGACAGGCTCCCCTGCCAATATATCCGCAACGCTCCATCGCACGAACGTGCAGACCGATTCATCCGGTCCCGTCCGCAGGAGTGCTGTTTCTGCTACCCGTCGAAACCGCGCGGCAAACTCCGAAACACTACCTCCCGGAACACGGACGTACCAAACCAAACGAACGCGGCGGTCCTTTCCAGGACCGCCGCGGATGCACGACCGACGGATGTCACTTCAGGTACGCCTCGGCAGTACCTATCATGTAACCGTCCATATAAATTTCGACCTTATAGGTACCGCTGGTGATTCCGGCACCGTTGTAGTACAGTCCCACTTCGAGGTCTTTGTTCTGGTAATCGATTTCGCGCACCGCCGAATAGGTCAGCTTGTCGCCTTCATAGTCGAACAGGGAAGCGATGTCGCCCGCAAGCACATAACCATCGGGGCCGGTAATGCGGACATAGACGTTCCGTTCGCCCGGCGTGGCGAGGTCATTGGCCGTCAGGATGAAGTCCACCCGCAGCCGTTCGGCACGCGAAGCACGCGGCACCACCCGGTCATTGGAATTCAATGCGGTGAGCACGATGTCCCGTGCACGTACGATGGCTCCCACCTTCACCCGGTTGGAGAGTTCCGAAACCCGTTCTTCGGCCGCCTGCGCACGGATGCGCTCGTCGTTCACCTGCTGCCGGAACGCCACATTTTCCTGCGCCAGACTGCGGTTGAGCTGGTTGAGCGAATCGATTTGCTTTACGTAGTGGCGCATGATGTCGCGCATCGTACCGAGTTCCTTCTCGTACTTGCGGATGGTGGCGCGGTTCAGGTTGCGTTCGCTCTGGAGCCGTTCCATCAGCGAATCGGCACGCTGCCGCTCCACGCCGAGGTTGTAACTTATCGAATCGTTGTCGACCTTGATGTTGTCCAGGTCTACGATGAGGTTGTTGATGTTCTCTTCGAGTATCGCCTTCTCCGCCACGGCTTCGGCCTTCAGGTTCTTCACTTGCCGGAAATAGATGAACGCGAGCACGCCGAGCACCACCACCAACAGAATGATGATTATCTGGTACCCCCTGACGGATTTGGAAGCGCGTTCCGAACCGTTATTTCCCTGGCTGTTATATTCTTCTGCCATAAAAAAATAAATTAAGGTTAATATTTACTGTCTGTTATCATGCTGTTTCCTTTCGGAAGCCGCCCTGCCGAATGCCGAACGGGACGGATTGCCGGCTGCGCAATTTACGGACCGACCGTCGGTACCGATGCGACGACAGGCCGCGCCCCTGCAACCCCGGCGGCGACCGCCGGAAACGCTCCGCTAATCTACTGCCCGTTCATCGAACCATTCAGGGACAAAAGATTCCGGCAGTCCTTCCGAATCTTTCCTCTCTTTCGAAATTATTTCGAGCAGTTTGTATTCCGTCCATGCAGGCTCTCCCATGCTGAAATCCAAATAATCCGTCCGACCGATACGGATGCGATATTCGTATCCGCTTTCATAATCAAAATTTCCGATATACTGCAAATACGTCCACTCCTGTGCACCCTCTTCCTTTACCGCATAGACATCCGCAAAAAAGCTGCTCCCGCAGGAAATGAAAACTCCCGGCAGCATTTCGGAAGCGACGGTCAGGGTATATTCCTGATAATTCGTTATTTTACGTCCTGTATCTTCCGGCGCGGTCGCCGTCCGACAACCTACGAAACCGCAGACATTCAGGCACAATACAACTGCGGCAAACAAAACTCCCGACTTCATATCACAACAAGCGGTTTGTTAAAACGAATCCTTTCGCTCCATCCACGGCATCCCGTTTACAAATATAGGAAAATATTCACCAAAAACCGAAAAGGCCGGCGGTCCGGCGCGGCAATTCGGCCGAGGCAAATCCGCACGACGTCAGTTCGTACCCGGAACGTGCTGCAGACCGCCGTATTCCACCAGGCGCGCCCGGATGCTGCCCACGCGCAGAGGGGATTCGAGGAATACGGGCACCTTGTTGGCATCGTCCGATATCCATACGAAAAATTCGCTGCCCTCCTCGAAACTGTCCGCCCCGTCGTTTACGAGCTGGCACGAGAACTTCAGCGTCTTTACTTTTCCCAATCCCTTGATTTCCCGGACTTCCCGTCCGTAATACCGGTACTTAATGAACCGTACGTCGTCTTTCAGCAGCAGTGCGAGCGTCATAGTTTGCCCCGGCGTGTACGAAGCGATGTCGTGCATCCGAAGTGTATAAAACAGCGATATGGCATCCATCGCATCGCCGGCGAGTTCCACATCCGTTTCCGTAGCTTCGGGATAACGGTGGTCACGATACGTATTAAACGAAACGCCTTCGTCCCAGTCGTAGACGAACGAACTCGAAAAACGGTAATCCCCCTCCAGCAGGTCGGCCTCCGCCCGCACGGGAAGCATGTCCGACGTACGCAGCCAACTGTGATAGCGGTCGTCGAGCTTGTAAAACCAGCGGAACATTCCCTTCACCGTAGCGCGGGCGCTTATCTTCAGCGCGGGCACGCCGTCCAGCAGGTCGTCCTCCACCGTCAGCACCACATCGCCCATGTCCGTATTGGGCCACATGGCGGCCCGGTAGCTCACCGTATAGACCAAACGCTCCCCTGCGCCGAAAGCGGGAAGCGTACCGTCCGTCTGGGCCCGTCCCGCCGTTCCGGCGAAAAGTACCGCAGCCAACATCGCAAATCTTCGTATCATTCCGGTAACCATATAGCAATCCGTCATTTGCACGGGGCATGTTTTCGAGCACCCGACACCCCGCCCCGTCTCACGACACAAGATAATACTTTCCCTCCTAATTCTGCGCTCCCGGCCGGAAAATCATGAAATCATGCCGAAATCCATCCCGCCCTGATTGACATACCGTTCTTTCAGTGCGGCCAGCAGTCTGTGCTCCGGCAGGGAGAGAGCCGGGTCCGCAGCCAGCAGGTCGGCAGCCACCCGACGGGCATACTCGACCACCGCCGCATCCTTCGCCAGCGATGCGATTTTCAGTTCAAATGCCGTGCCGCTCTGCTGGGTACCGGCGATGTCGCCCGCCCCGCGGAGCTTGAGGTCGAGTTCCGACAGACGGAACCCGTCGTTCGTCTCGACCATGGCATCGAGCCGTGCACGCGCCTCGCGCGAGAGTTTGTCGCCGCTCATCAGAATGCAGTAGGACTGTGCGGCGCCTCGTCCCACCCGCCCGCGCAGCTGGTGCAGTTGGGAGAGCCCGAACCGTTCGGCACTCTCGATGACCATTACCGTGGCATTCGGTACATCCACTCCGACCTCTATCACCGACGTGGCGACCATTATCTGCGTCTCCCCGTCCCGGAATGCCTTCATCCCCGCCTCTTTTTCGTCGGACGTCAGCTTGCCGTGGACGACCGACAGCCGGTAATGCGGCAGGGGAAACTCGCGCGACATCGTCTCGAAACCGTCGTACAGGTCTTTGTAGTCCATCTTCTCGGACTCCTTGATGAGCGGATAGACGACGTACACCTGCCGCCCGCGGGCAATTTCTCCGCGCAGGAATCCGAACAGCTTCATGCGCTGCGAATCGTACAGGTGCCGGGTCAGGATGGGCTTGCGGCCGGGCGGCAGTTCGTCGATGACCGACACGTCCAGGTCGCCGTACAGCGTCATCGCCAGCGTCCGCGGAATAGGCGTCGCCGTCATCACGAGCACGTGGGGCGGCCGGCTGTTCTTCGTCCACATCCGTGCCCGCTGCTCCACCCCGAAGCGGTGCTGTTCGTCTATCACCACCAGGCCGAGGTTGTCGAACTGCACGCGCTCCTCGATGAGCGCATGGGTGCCGACGAGCAGGTGCAGCCGTCCGGAAGCAAGTTCGGAAAGCACGATATCCCGCTCCCGCTTCTTCGTCGAACCGGTCAGCACGGCCACCCGGACGCCCAATCCTTCGACCAACTTCGACACCGACGCATAATGCTGGCGGGCGAGCAGCTCCGTGGGAACCATCATGCAGGCCTGAAACCCATTGTCGGCGGCAAGCAGCATGGCCATCAGCGCCACCAGCGTCTTGCCGCTTCCCACGTCGCCCTGCAACAGGCGGTTCATCTGGTGTCCCGTAACCGTATCGGCACGTATCTCCTTCACCACCCGTTTCTGGGCGTCAGTAAGTTCGAAAGGCAGCTTCGTCCGGTAAAAACCGTTGAAAAACTCCCCGACACGGGGGAAATAGAAACCGTCGGCGGCCGTGGTACGGGTGACGCGCCGCGACAGAATGGCTAGCTGGATGCCGAGCAGTTCCTCGAACTTGAGCCGGTACTCCGCCTGCCGGAGCAACTCCTGCGACCGGGGAAAATGAATGTTGCGGAGCGCCTCCTGCAGCGGTAGCAGTCTGTGGGCCGCGACGACCTCCTGAGGCAGCGTCTCGGTAATGTGCCCCTGCACCTGCTCCCACAGGTTGCAGACGAGCTTGTGGATTCCTCTGGAACCGAGCTGGACGCCGGAGAGCTTTTCGGTCGAACCGTATACCCCCTGCAACCCGCCGACAGGACGGTTCACCAGTGCCTCGACCAGGTCGATTTCGGGGTGTACGAAGGAGAGTTCGCCACGGAAAAACGCGGGACGTCCGAACACGAGGTATTCGCGCCCCGCCTCGATGCGCTGTTCTATCCATTTCGTACCGCTGAACCACACCAAATCGGCCGTACCCGAACCGTCCGACACGAAGACGCGCAGGCGTCGCTTGCGCCCCTCGCCTTCGTAGGCCATGCCCGTAACACGCGCCCGCACCTGGATGTAGGCCGGCACATCCGGGCCGATTTCGCCGATTCGGAACACCTTCGTACGGTCCACATACCGGAAGGGAAAATAGTAAAGCAGGTCGCCGAAGGTGCGTATGTTCAACTCGCGCGCGAGCAGTCCCGCACGCTTCTCGCCCACACCGGGCAGAAATTTGATATCGCAGTCGAGCGCAGCAGCCATTTTGCAGCAATCCGTTTCCGCTACCAAAAATACGAAGAATTTCCGGCAAACCGCGCGCCTTCCCCTTTGCCGGCAGCAGACCGAGGAATCCCCCGGCCGCATGCGCTCCTTCCGGCCTCCGGCCCGCCGCCGGAAGCGCGCGGCGTTCTCCCACTGTCGTTAATGCCGCCGGAAGGAGCACATCGCTGCCGCTTTTACACTATTTTTGCAACGACGGGGGTGCAAGAACCCGTCACTGCAAGAAAATGGATAACGAAAAGAACGAAACGCTCGGACGCGCCTGGACCGAGGCCACATCGGGTGCGCGGCGCCGAAGCCGCGAGACACCCATCGGAAGCGTGCGCATCGGGGGTACGAATTCCGTCGCGGTACAGTCGATGACAGACCGCGATACGAACGACACGCAGGCATGCATCGCACAAATCGGCCGCATCCGGGAAGCCGGGTGCCGCATCGTGCGGCTCACCACGCAGGGGCTCCGGGAAGCCGCAAGCATGCAAACGATTGCCGGCGAAGTGCGGCGCCGGTGGCCCGACACCGCACTCGTGGCCGACGTGCACTTCCTGCCCCAAGTGGCCGACGCCGTCGCGTCATGCGCGGACAAGGTTCGGATAAATCCCGGCAACTACAACGACCGCGGGGGCAACTTCGAGGCGCTGCTGGAAAAGTGCCGGCAAAACGGCACGACGCTGCGCATCGGCGTGAACCACGGTTCGCTGTCGCCGCGTATGGCCGCCCGCTATGGCGACACGCCGGAAGGGATGGTGGAGTCGGCCATGGAATACCTGCGCGTCTGCCGGCAGGAGGGCTTCGACCGGGTGGCCGTTTCGATGAAATCGAGCAACACGCGCGTCATGGTACACGCCTACCGCATGCTCGTCGCCGCCATGCACCTCGAAGGGATGGACTTTCCGCTCCACCTCGGCGTAACGGAAGCGGGCAGCGGACGGGAGGGACGCATCAAGTCGGCCGTCGGCATCGGTGCGCTTCTGGCCGACGGTGTGGGCGACACCATACGGGTTTCGCTGACCGAACCGCCCGAAAACGAAATTCCTGTCGCACGGAGCATTGCAGACTATTTCGCCGCACGCACCGCAGCACCGGGTATGCAGCGCCGGGGACAGGATGCGCTGCGCACCCCCTTCTCCTATTCGCGCCGTCCCACCGTTGCGGTCGGCAGAGTCGGCGGGGAGGGCATTCCCCTACTCCGCACGGAACTGACACCCGACGAATGCATGGCCCTGCGCGAAGGACGCATCGCCCTCCTCGACGCGACGGGCGACAACCCCGTGGAGGCGTGGCGCGAAGCAATCGCCCGCATGGATGCCTGCGGCGACCGCCGGCCCGTGCTGCTCAAACGCAGCTATGCGGACGACCTGCCCGACCTCACCATAAAGGCTGCGGCCGACTTCGGCGTCATGTTCATCGACGGACTCGCCGACGGAATATGGATAGAAAGCGACCGGGGCGCCGCACAGGACGAACTGGACGGCATCGCCCGCGACATATTGCAGGCTTCGCGGGCACGCATGAGCAAGACGGAGTTCATCTCGTGTCCCGGCTGCGGCAGGACGCTCTATGCGCTTCAGGATACGCTCGCCGCCGTCAAGGAACGGCTGTCGCACCTGAAGGGGCTGAAAATAGCGGTCATGGGATGTATCGTGAACGGGCCCGGCGAGATGGCGGACGCCGACTATGGATATGTAGGCGCCGCACCGGGCCGCATATCGCTCTACCGCGGAAGGGAAGCGGTGCGCCGCAACATCCCGCAGGAAGAAGCCATCGACGCACTCATCGAACTGCTTCGGTCGGACGGTCGCTGGACCGACCCCGAATAACCGACTGCCCGGCAGCCTGCCCGTACCTGCAATGCCGCATGCGGAAGGCAGCCGGCGCAAACGCCCTTCTCCGAGAGGGACGATGCGCCGCGCCTTCCGCAGCAACCACCGTCCCGCGGCGGACCCCCGTCATCCGGCAACCGCCCCGACGAAACAACGGTCTTACGTCGCACCAGGACGTCCGCCCGGCGACAACCGCTCTGTTACCGGAGCAGAAAAGCACCGCGACCACTCCGCTCCGTACAGCAAATAACCGCGGCCGCAGCAGGCCATGCGCGACACACGTCCGTACGTGCTGCACCGCAGCAGCAAAACGGCACGGCCGTGCCGGACGAAAGATACCGCAAGCCGATTGCCGCAGGACGCGATACATTCCCCCACCGGCAAGCCTGCCGGGGTAACCGCAACAGGCGACATACGCCACCAAAACGATACCGCACGATACACGAAAAAATGACCATACTGCCGCTGACATACCTCGGAAACACCGAATATTTCCGCTTCCTCTGGAATGGAGACTGCGTGATAGACCTCTACGAAAACTATGTAAAACAGAGCTACCGCAACCGCTGCGACATTCTGACGGCCGGCGGAACGGCTTCGCTCACCGTCCCTGTCGTCAAGGGGGGCAGTCGCCACAAGAAGCCCGTGCGCGACATGCGCATCGACAACTCCAGACGCTGGCAGCATCAGCACTGGATGACGCTCCTCTCCGCTTACAGGAACTCCCCCTATTTCGACCACTACCGCTCCCGGTTCGAACCGTTCTACCGAAGAGAGTTCGCTTTTCTGGCCGACTGGAACACGGCCCTGCTGGAAACCGTTACGGATATCCTCGGCAACCCGTTTCCGTTGGTTTACAGCGAATCGTACATCGAGGCGGAGGTCGGCGACTGCGACCTGCGTCCCTCATTCGAACCCGTGAAGGAGAAGGAGCGCCGCACGGGCGAGCGCCCATACGAGCAGGTCTTCTCCGACCGGTTCCCGTTCACCGCGTGTCTGTCGGTCATCGACCTGCTGTTTTGCGAAGGGCCTGCGGCGCACGAATTTCTCTCGCAGCAATAACTCTGTAAAATACGACCGAACGCCCCGCGCGGCGGGCGGCGAAAATATACGGCATCCGTTCGTCGCCGCAAAGCCGGAGAGCATCCCTCCGGCAAAACGACGATGTTCAGGCCATCTCTCCGGCCCCGGCTACATCCATCTTATGACTCGCCGCACTATCGGTTGACACTGTCCGGCTATAACCCAAAATACAAAAAACGGCGGCAGAAGAAGATTCTTCCGCCGCCGCATAATTGCCGTTACCTCAAGGTTACAAAGTCGGCCCCAGATACCAGTTAGGAGCAACTACCATCAACTCGGTGGATTCGAGCGTCGCACCCCAGAAGAAATTCTGGTCGGGTGTCAGGTACACGAGGAAACCGGTAGGCAGATACACTCCGTACTTATCGAATACATAATCCTTCAACGTACCGAGCGATTCACCGGTCTCTATCTTCACTACCTGAGTGTTGCTGGTGTACATGGACGGAGTACCAATGAACCCGATACCGTCATCCGTAACGACCATACCGGAACCGTCGCCGTATTCTTCGAAAATATAGGTCTTGTTATCCACCACATTATAGAATGCCGGATACAATGCCTCTTCAATCTGGTTGCCTTCATTTACCGAAGTTTCAGTCCTCCAAGTACCGGCAATCCATTCGCCGTTGGGACTTATCTGATACTGACCGCTCCAGCTAATCATACCGTTTACAATATTGTAATCGTACGTACCGCCATAGCCGTCGGGACGCTGGATGGTCGTAACTTTCCGCTGGTCTTCACCTACGAAATGTACCTTTCTCTCTGCATCCCAATAAATCATGCCGCAGTCCTTGTTGTCCCACGTGGTACCGTAGATAATGCTGCCGTCCGTGGACATGCCGCGGGCCATCAGGTCGAAATCGCCGTCCTCGCCGTAGGGCTGGTTACGGAATCCCGCTTTCGGCAGGGGAAGCATTTCGGTATTACCGTTTTGGTTTACAAGGGGCCTACAATGGCCGTTTTCGCTTACCCATCCTACCCACATTGAACCGTCCGCCGACACATTGCTGATTCCGAGCGAAGCTCCGTCAAAACCGCTGGCTTCGGCCGAATAATAGTCTTTTTCATTCACGTCGAAAACCTTCATTCCGCCCAGACCGCCGTCCACGGCATACAGCAACCCGGTATCGGTCATGCACTGTACCGAAGTAAGCACCATGAGCGATTCGGGATACGGACCAAGTACCGTCCTCTCGTCTGTATCGAGATTAATGAAAACGATATTGTCAACCGAACCGCCCGTATTCGTGTCGGATACGGAATAATAACCACCGGCCCATTTGGCATTCGGAGAAACTACCGAAGAGTGCAAATCAGCGAGTTTCCGGAAACGCATGGGAAGACCGTCATCGCCGAGCTGGATGACCGTAATCGTTTGTTGTGCGCTGCCGGCATTTACCTCTACGGTAGCCGTCCTTTCGAGGCCGTCGATATTGTCTTCTACCGTAAGCATCAGTTTATCTCCCGACTCTTCGGCCTTTAACCAAGATGCAGTGGAAGTAGCGGTCCAATCGACCGGGGAAGCTTCCACAGTTATGGAATAAGGTTCGTTGCCTTCATACTGGAAAGTAATACTTGCATCGCTCAGATACACGTACTGCTTTTCCGACGGTTCTTTGGAACAGCCGCTCATTACCAAGGCCGTACCGCAAAGAACCATAATCAGTTTCGATAAGATGTTTTTCATAGTACAATATTATAGTGTAATGGAATTGGAATCGTTCTTACTTTCCCTTATCTTATGAGAGGCCCGCAAATGTAATAAGAAAAAATAATATATAAAAACACCTATGTATTAATTACAAGTTTTTTCTTAAATAACGGCCGTGTTTTTACATACTATGAATAATTACAACAGCGGAGTACATATATATTTATCTGCTTCTTTATTGCTATAAATAAAACGCGCCATACGCTCCGAATATTATATAAATGAAAGAATTCGTGCTTCATGGCACACAGGTTCTCCCAACAAACCGGTACGGACACCCGCATCGTTCCCGCCCCCTTCTTTCCGGGCTTTCGCCCGTCCTTCTCCCCGATTTCCCTTCGCACAGAACGGAGAGAAGGTAAATACCGCAGCACGGTTCGTACCCGTTCCGAAAGGGCATCCGCAGCAAGTGCGAACGAAACAAATACGAAAGCGGGACTGTCCTTTCGGAACGGTCCCGCCTGCGTGTTCAATCGATACTTTCGAAATTATTCCACGGGAATCGTGAACGGTTCGCTGAGCGCTACCGCATCTGCCCAACCACCCTCGATGGGACCGTTTTCGTTCATTGCGAGCACACCGACATAGAGCGTAGCACCGGGAACAGCATCAGTCTTTTGCTCATCCTCGGAGAATACATAATTGTTTTCGATAGCCTTCCCGGCCGGATTGTAGCACCATGCGAGATTCAGATAGTCGGTAATCATCTTATTCTTCAACGCTTCCATATCACCCTTAATCTCGTTCTCCCAATAGTTGCCGCTCACAAGGTCGTAGAAGAATGCCCTCGTATTATCGGAAGTGTAGCTGATGGAAATATCGAGTCCCTCCGCCGTTACGTTCGATGTCGTAATCGTGAAGTCGGATGCATCGGGAAGCGCCGCACTGCTGTTGAATGCAGGGGTCGTATTCTTGAACTTCTTCACGAGGTAGGGATTATACATTTCGTCGTAAGCCGTTACATATACGTCGAGCGGGTTTTCGAGTTCCAGGTCAACGGTTGTCATTTGGGCTTTCAGTTCCTCATTGACAGCGGTAGTGATACATGCTCCATAAGCGACAGAGCCGATGTTTTCGATATCCTTCCAAGAGTCGAACATATCGAGCAGCAGACCTTTCCAGTTGTTCACACCGAACATAGTACCGTCGGATGCGCCTTCGGGCTGCTGGTAGAGCACAAGCTGTTTGCAGAGTGCGTTCGGAGTAACCGTATATTCCTGCATGTAGAAGTCTTTGGGACCTTCTTCGAACACGAAGTTCGGGATTTCATCGCTGCCTTCCGAATAGGTAGTAATCGGAATTTCAAAAAGCTGGGTACTGCGGCCGCTGCGGTCCTGACCCTGGCAATAGAATACGTATTCGGTATCCGGAACAAGGTCAAAATAGTTCTCGGCCCAGTCGAATACTTCGCTCTTGGTAGTGATGGCCTCCAGTTCGTCGTTCATGAATGCTTCCTTGTCGTCAGCGGTTCCGAGCGCAAACTTATACGTGTAATAGTCGTTCGTATTGGTGATACGGAACGCCGCACTGTTGTCGCCTACATAATAGGCTTCCACGAGGAAGTCGGAAGAAGCCGTCTTGAAGCCATGAGCGCTCACGGGCCCTGCAGCCCCTTCTGCGTCATAAGCCATGGCATAAACCACATAGTATTCGCCGGCTTCGAGGTCCGACCAAGAATAGGTTACTTCCTGGTTGGAGTCTTCACTCTGCATACCTACGATGTCGCCGTTTTCAAAATTCTCGCGGTCCTGGTCCGTACCGATGGCGAAGTTGTACTTGGCAGCCTTTTCGGTAGGAATGAACTTAACAGTTACATCGGACACACCCGGAGTACCTACGAATTCGATAGACACGGTGGGTTCGTCGAGGATTGTAACGGTGCCTTCCCCTTTCTTACAAGCTGTAAACAGCATACCCAGGGAAACGACCATCAAAACACACGGTTGAATTAATAGTTTTTTCATCTGCTTTTGAATATTTAGTTGTTTTAGGAAAAACACTTCATGTATTTCCGTTTATAAAAAGAGTTAATTATTCCTGTTCTTCACATGTTCTGCGCCCGGAACCGTTTCCGGCTCCTGCTTCACATTACAAATATATTTACATTTTTTTTAAAATAACAATTTTACGGGGGTAAAATATTCGCCGAACTTCATTAATTTCCGCTCACCCGACAAAGTGTTCCGCGGCGGCGGCCCTTCGGAGACCGAACAAACGGCAGTCGGGCAACAGCTTAAGATATCCTCACTATTATTAACGCCGGCGTATGCGGGTTTAGTATGAATCCGCCCCGATGTCCTCCGGGCGCACGCGCACGACCCGGAAGTTGCAATTTTCCGCAAATATATAACTTTTTACCTATATACGTTCCACTGAACGTCATTAATGGTTCAAAAGATACGGCGAACCGTTTTTCCCGCTGTCCGGAACATCTTTTCTTCCATGCCGGCACCGCGGCCGTTCCCTCCGGCCGGAAGACGTTTACGATGTGTAACCCGGTCGCTGCACGTTTACGGGCATGGTGCAAACGCGCTTTCGGATACCCGGCAACAACGGTACAGCATGTATTCCCGGTCCCGGCATGCTGTACGGCAGCAAGCAGGCAGGCAGGCAGGAAGGAAGGAAGGAAGG
>DXFY01000014.1 GCA_019114205.1 Candidatus Tidjanibacter gallistercoris
TCGCTGACGTTCGAAGCGGAGGGAGCTGCGGCACAGACGGTGAAGGTAACCGCCACCGGTTCGGGAATTACCTGGAGCGCTGCGGTAGAAGATGCGGCGAAGGAGTGGATAACCCTCTCCGCCACCGAAGGGGCCGAGGGTGAAACAACGTTGAGTATTACAGTATCCGATAATCCGGAGACGGCGGAACGTTCGGCGAACATCGTACTGACACCGGGTGAGGAGACGGTGGGACAGAAAGCCATCCGGGTAACGCAGGAGGCGAAAGTCCTGCCCCCGTCCTTCTCCATGACCTACAACGGAGAAGAGCTGCCCGAAGAAGGGTTTGTATTCGACTACATGGGACGCGGCGACAGCTATGCGATAGACGTCACGGCCGTAAATATCGAATGGGACGTGAAGACCGTCTATGACGAGGGCGCTTCCGGCTGGCTGACGGCGGACGCCTACAAAAGCGATGATGTGAACCGCATCAACATGCGTATAGACAACAGCCGGAATGAGTCGCCCGAACCGCGCACGGCCCGCGTGGTCGTAACCACCGATGCCGAGGGAATCGGGCCGTTCGAGATACCGGTCGTGCAGGAAGGCAAGCCTGAATTCCTCAGTACGCTTGAAGAAGACCTCGATTTCGGCAAACTGACCAACGGGTATGTCCTTGTTTATCCGAACAACGAGAACCGCAACGAACCGGTAACCCGTTGGGACCTTCGTTTCTGGAACGACGGCATCGAATATCAAAATGCAGCACAGCCGTACAGTGGGACGGGCGACCGGTTGAATCTTTATCTGTACACCGACCCGATAACCGCCAACGACGACAACGAATATTACCTGCCGGACGGTACCTATACGGTTGTTGCGTATGCAGAGGGGGAGCCTGAGTACGAAACGAACGACATCGAGTACGGTGTGGAATCGGGAGCGTTCCATTTCCCGTTCGGTAGCTGGTATGTGCGTTTGGAAGACAGCGCCTATACGGACAAGGCCTGCATCCGGACGGGTACGGCCGTCGTGAGCCGTAGCGGCGAATCCTATACGATTGTATTCGATTTCGTCAGCGATGCCGGTTACAAGGTCGCCGGTTCGTACGAGGGTATTTTCGACCTGCACGTGCAGCCCTGACGGGGCGGATGTTCCTGCCGGCACCGGCAGGTTTGGTATCCCGGCCGTCTTTTCCGAGAGACGGCCGGGTCTCGTAAAAACTGCGGTCATCGGCGCTTCGAAAACCTTTCCGATGCGTTCCGGCCCTGCGTCCGCGGCGAGGGGAGGGGCAGCATGGAAGTGCCGGTACTTTTATTCGGTTTTCCGCATCGGGGATGCGGGGCTGCCCATCCTTTCGTCTTTTTCGCGGAGGGGGCTTTCGGTTAACGCCGCGAGTTGCTGCCGTTGCGGGAGCGGTTGTTTTTTCGGGATTTGCTTGCTTCGTTCGCCGCTCCCTGCACCGGTTTCGGAGTGCGTCCGGCCGGCGGGAGTTCGCCGGCCCGCACCAGGAAGAGGGCGGAACGTGAATGCCGCATGAAAAGCCCCCCGCCGTTGCCGCGGCAGGGGGCTCTCGCCAAATGAACTTGCTCCTGTCTAATGCTTCACAAAAGTAGAGGTATTTTCCGTCGGGTACAGCTCGCCGCCGACGATATAACTTTTGGTCGTGGCGTTCGGCTCGTAGGTGCCCGTATAGTATTTCTCCGTTTCGATGTATTCTCCGACGCCGTCCTTGCGGTCCATATTGGATTTGAGCCTGATGTCGATGCTGCTCGCTCCTTCCGGAACGAGGTCGGCGATGCGGAACGATGCCAGACCCGTATCGCTCACCACGTACTGTCCGTTGCCTTCCACTTCTCCCAGGGCATTGTGGCGCAGTTCGAGATAGACGGAGTCGGTCGCCGGGCGCGTGTCGTCCCACACGAGGTTTATCATGTGTTCCTGTCCGTTCTCGTACCGGAAATATTCGAACCCGATGTTGATGTAGTTGCCGGAGAATGCGGCCGTGACGACGCGGATGAGGTCGTGCCCCAGGCTGTCGCTGCGGTGCGGGTCGTCTTCCAGCAGAAAACTCTTGCGGACGATGGGAACCGAATGGATGTTGTTGAACATGATGACGCGGATGTCGTAGGCGGTCTGTTGGGGGGTGGAGTAGGGGCTTATGTAATCTCCGTCGCCCGGAAGGATGTTGTATTTGAAATAGACGCGTTCCCCCGTCTTTATCTCCTTGCTGCCGTTGTATTCCAGTACGCGGAGCAGCACGCGGTCGTCCCGCATGATTTCAAAGTAGCCGTCGTAATCCGTCCGCGTTATCTCCCCGAAACCGTTGTAGACGATTTCCGCGGGCGGTTCCTGCACCTCCTTGCTGCATGAGGAAAAGAGCGCGCCGGCGAGGAGAACCGCCAGCCCGAATATGTATCTTATCGTATTTTTCATCGTTTCTGCGTCGGCATGATTGCGGAACATGCCGTCCCTGTAAATACGTTGTTTATAGGTATGACGCTAATATATATTATTCTGTTGCACGGAACATGAAAAAAATCGTTTTTTTTCATCAGGCCGGGCAGCGGTCAGATGCCGAACCGGACGCCGACCTTCAACGAAAAACTGGTCGGATGGACGGTACGGTAGCTCGCCGGCTGGTCTTTCTGTGCGAAATAATAGCTGACGCCCGGTTCTACGTAGAGGCCGACGTGCCGGCTGAAGTCGTAGCTGATGCCCGCCGCCGCGTTTACCGAAAACTGTATGCCCCGGATATCCCGTACCGTCGATTCCCGGCCGCTGTCGCCCGTGTCGGCGAAGCGCTGCGTCTCGCGCCATGCGACCCCCTTTTCCATCATGCCGCCTCCCTGTATGTAGAGTCCGAAGGCCCCCGTGCGGTAGAACGTGTAGGCGAGTCCGACGGGAAGCCCGACGTAGTGCAGCTCGCGGGTGACGTGCACGGTGCCCGACGAGAGCGACTGGTCCGACGAGGAGTACAGATAGGAGTAGTTGAGCCCCGTTGTCAGGGCGAGGCGGTCGTTCAGGGGTATCGAAAGCGACAGCCCGACGTTGAGGGGCATCCGGTGCTGGAGCCGTACCTCTTCCGATACGGGGCCTTTGGGGACGCGCAACGGCCGGCCGTTCTCCTCGTGCAGCCCCGACTGAAGGGTCATGCCTCCGTCGGATGTCTGCTTTACGAGCATGCCCGCCGCTGCCGCCATGTCGGGATTGTGCGTCACGGCATGGCCGTTCAGCGTGCCGAAGTTGCCCGCATACACCGTACCGGACAGTTGCCGTCCGCGGCGACCGGCCTTGAAATCGTCCGCTGCGACCATCCGTTCGCGAACCGGTGCGGACGCTCCTGCGCCGGAGGGTGTTCTCCGGTCGTATGCCGTCCGCGGCGGTCTCCTTCTGCCGCGGCCCGGTCGCCGGTCTGTTCCGGTCGCGTCGCTTTCGCCGGAGACCGCCGCCTCCGTAACGGGACGCGCTTCCGGAACGGGTACGGTCGTCGTCGGAGCGTCGTCCTTCTCCGTGGCCGGTATGCCCTGTATCGCCGGAACGTCATCGTGCGCCGGCGCATTCCCGCGTGTCGCCTCCGGCGCGGACTTCTGCTCCGGAACGGCGACCGGTGCAGCCGGTCTGTCGGAGTGTCGGATGCTGCCGTTCGGACGGAGCAGGAGCTGTTCCTGCGCCACTTCGTCGGACGGCAGGGTCGGCCGGGCGAGGCGGAGCACCGTCAGCATCGCGACGAGGAGGACGGCCGCCGCAATGCCGTACCGGTAGGCGTGCGGCAGGGACCTGCGTCGGCGCGGAAGGGTGTCCGCAGCGCCCGTTTCGGCAAGCGTGCGTTCGATACGCGTGAAAAGCGCTTCGGGGGGAGGCTCCCTGTAATCCCGCAGGGAGTTTCCTATTTTTCTGTCGAATTCCTTTTCTGTCATTTCCTTGTCCTTTCTCTGCGGCGGCCGGCTCCGGTACGGGGCGACCGCGTGCGGTTCATCGCTCCGTTCCGTGTCCGCCTCTGCCGCGGACCTTTCTGTCGGTGCGGAACCTCCGCTCCATAATCTCAATCAGTTTCATCCGTGCCCGCAGGTACTGCGAACGCGTGGTGGCCTCGCTGACACCCATCAGTTCGGCGATTTCCGAATAGTCGTACTCTTCGACCGCATGCAGGTTGAAAACCGTGCGGTACCCTTCTGGCAGGGAATCCACGCATTCCTTTATTTCCGCCACCGAAAGCGCGTCGATGGCCGTCGGAGGTACCGAACCGTTCAGGGCGACCGTTTCCGTATCGAGCGCATTTTCCAGCGGATTGCGGCGGCGGAAGTACGACATGACGGTATTCACGAAAATGCGTCTGCACCATCCTTCGAACGGGCCGTCGCCCCGCCAGTCGCCGATGCGGGTGTACAGCGTCACGAAACCGTCGTGCAACAGGTCTTCGGCCGTGGCCGCATCGCTGACATAACGCCTGATGACGCCGTACATCGAGCTGCCGTAACGTACGTACAGTTCGCGGCGAGCGTCCGCGTTCCCCCGGCGGCAACCCTCTATAATCTCGTCCTGTGTCAAAAACGGTAAGCGATTCGTAAATAAGATGCTTCGCAGGTGCGTTTCGTTGCATCCGTGTAACAATTTTACGCATTTTTTTCGGCCCGGTCAAATTGCGGATGGCGCATTGGCGAATTTTGTTTAACTTTAAGCCCACAAATACACGCTATTCATATTATGGGGACAAGGAAAATAGGCATCGCATCGGACCATGCGGGATATGAAATGAAGGAATTTCTGACGGGATACCTCGAAAGCAAAGGGTACGAAGTGTATGATTTCGGAGCTCCGAGCGCCGAAAGTTTCGACTATCCCGACTCGGCCCATCCGCTCGCTTGCGCGGTCGAGAAAGGGGAGCTCCCCATGGGTATCGCGCTCTGCGGCAGCGGTAACGGCATTTCCATGACGCTCAACAAGCATCAAGGTATCCGCGCGGCACTGTGCTGGACGCCGGAGCTCGCCGAGCTGGCCCGGAAACACAACGATGCCAACATCTGTTCGCTTCCTGCGCGTTTCATCGACAATACGCAGGCGATGGCCATCGTGGACGCCTACCTCGGCGCGGAGTTCGAGGGAGGACGCCACCAGCGCCGGATAGACAAGATACCGTTCACGGGAGCATGCTGACCCGCGCGGGGCGTACCCATGACACGACGCGATGAAGGAGATAGACGTATATAAGGTTATCGAGAGCAAGAATCCGAAGCTGGCGCGGCGGGTACCGCACTTTGTCGTGAACTACCTGCGGCGCACCATCCACGAGCGCGAGGTGAACGAGATTCTAACGAAGTTCGGCGACCTGGAAGGTATCGAGTTCGTCCGGGCCGCGCTCGGTTGCATGAACGTCCGTTACCATTCGGTGGGCATGGAACGTCTCGACCCGAAGGGACGGTACGTATTCGCCTCGAACCATCCCTTCGGGGGCCTCGACGGGCTGATGCTCGCCGACGAGGTGGTGCGTCGTTTCGGTGATGTACGGGTGGTCGTGAACGACCTGCTGATGCATCTGGAACCCATCCGGGGACTGTTCGTCCCGGTGAACAAGCACGGCAGGCAGAACGGTGCGGGCGTGGAGGCTTTCAACGATGCCTTCGCATCCGACCTGCCGATTGTGACCTTTCCCGCGGGCCTCTGTTCGCGCCGCCGGCGGGGTGTGGTGCGCGACCTGGAATGGAAACCGAATTTCGTGAAGAAGGCGGCCGCATACGACCGGGATGTCGTGCCGGTATATTTCGACGGGCAACTGTCCGATTTCTTTTACCGCCTTTCCAACATACGCACGTCGCTGGGTATCGGAGTAAACATTGAGATGCTGTATCTCGTGGACGAGATGTTCCGTCAGGCGGGCAGCGATTTCGAAATGACAATCGGTGCGCCGATACCTTCCGCATCGCTGCTGGAGGGGCGCACGCCCCGTCAGGCGGCCGATTATGTCCGGCGGGCCGTCTATGCGCTGAAAAGGGATTGAAGTTCCCTGTACCGGAGGCGGTTCGTCCGGTTGCGGGGCGATGTTCCGATGCTGCCTGCCGCATTTTTAATCTTAACGATACGAATAGGATATGGAACCGATAATAGAGGCCGTACCGAGGGAACTCATAGAGAAGGAGCTCACTGCGGAGCGCCTGCTACGCGCGACCAACAATGCGGGCAATTTCATCTATACGGTGAAGGCCGGCGACGCGCCTAATGTCATGCGGGAAATCGGCCGCCTGCGCGAGTTGGCTTTCCGCCAGGCGGGGGGCGGTACGGGGTACGGTGCGGACATAGACGAGCAGGACCTCGCGCCGGACGGCTATACGCAGTTGTTCGTATGGGACCCCGTGGCACGCGAAATTCTGGGAGGTTACCGGTACATCATCTCCGATTCCGAGTATCCCCGGCACCTTTCCACGGAACATTATTTCCGTTTCAGCGACCGGTTCCGCCGGGAGATACTGCCCCATACCATCGAGCTGGGGCGGTCGTTCGTGCAGCCGCGTTACCAGCGCACGCGCGATGCGAAGAGTCTGTACGCGCTCGACAATTTGTGGGACGGGCTCGGAGCGCTCATCGTCGAGAATCCCGAAAAGCAGTATTTCTTCGGCAAGGTGACCATGTACGGACATTACGACAGGGAGGCGCGCAACATCCTCATGTATTTTCTGCACAAGTATTTCCCCGACCGCGACGGGTTGCTCGAACCGCTGTATCCCGTGGACATGGAGATAGACGTACCGGCCATGGAGCGCATCTTCACCGGCGGCAACTATGCGGACGATTACCGGACGCTCGTCAATGAGCTGCGCAAGCGGGACGAATTCATTCCGCCCATGATAAACTCCTATATGAGCCTTTCGCCTTCGATGAAGGTATTCAGTACGGTACACAATCCCGACTTCGGGGAAGTGGAGGAGACCGGAATCCTCATTCGGATAAAGGACATCTATCCCGAAAAGGTCGAACGCCATACGCGTGGCCTGTTGCAGAAACTCAAGGACAGAATACGTTCCGTTTCGGGCGGCGAATAAGGGCACCGGTTTCGGTACCGGCAGAGGATGTACGATATGTTTCGGGCGGGGCGACATGCGGTCGTTCCGCCCGAAGCGTACAGGTGAGCGTTTCCGCCCGGTCCGTACCGCCGACCGTGGGGCGGGGCGTTTTGTTCTTTCGGAACGGTAGTCGCTTTTTCGGCAGACATTAAGAGTAATGCCGGGATTCTTTTCATCACGTGGCTTCGGCATATTTTCTAGAACGGATGGTGAGGCGGAATGTTGGGTAAGGCGATTGGTTTGCGAAACGAAGCGTATCTTGAAAATGAGCAGGGTGCGTTATTTGAAGCGGGGGCTTTTTGGATGCAGATGTCAGGTCGTGTGCGGGCGGGTTGCGGGGGGATGCCGTTCATGTTTCCCGGAACTACGGTCGAACGGGTGTCGTGTGTCAGGCGACGGTCGACGGTCTGTGCGTATAACGGGCCTGTATCGGGGCATGGAGTTCCCTTGCGGCGGATGGTGTAGGGTGCGGTGCGAAGAGCATGACGGGGAGGAGGTTGTGAAGGAGGCGGAGCTGTCGGGGGGCAGGCACTCCGAGGCGACAAGGGTTTCTGCACGGAGGTGCTTTCGGCTGGTTTTCGATACATGTGATTCGCACGGCTTTTTCTAATGCAGGGTATTCGCCGTGCGATGAGGCGCGTCTGCTTGGATACGCCAAGCGGCGAATAGGGCGCAGCACCGCCTGCGGAGAACGATTATCGCTGCCATGGCGGTGCTGTGCCTTGTTGTCCGGAGCTGAAAGACAGCCGGATGGAGGTACGTTCGCAGATTACTCGGCCATGCCTGTTGCCATCCAGTAAAAATGACATTCTTCGAATCCGACACTGCCTGTTGATGACAATTTGTTCGTCATTACCGTCATTTGGCTGGCGCTATAAGACCTGATGACAAGCGACCATATCGCAGGATTCGCATCGCCCGTAAAAGGTGTCAAAGAGATACTGAACGGCGTAATGACGAAAGGTTTCGGGAACGTTATGGTCACAGGAGATGTCTGGTCTCCAGTCATGTATGCAAACTTACCCCACTGAATCATCAGTCCGGAAGGAAACTTTACATATCCGTTCGTGCTGGTATTCAGGGATTCGGAACCTGCCAGCCATTCTCGCGCCGTACCGATTGTATAGATACGGCTGTATGTTTGCGGGGAGTGTGTGCTCGAAGCGCCCCCCAGCGCTTCGAGGCGGTAATATCCGCTGCGGAGGCGGGTAATGCGCCCTGCCCATATTCTGGCGGCTGTCGAATACGTTGCGTCGGGCTGGCCGACTGCATCGTGACTTGTAAAGCGGACGAATTCACCGTCTGCGAGGTTTTTCGTCTCGGTGCATGTCGAGGGGTTGAAAGTATCGAAATCCGTTATCGTTATGGTCGGAATGGCGTCTTCTTTCCCGGCGGCGAGGTCGTCGGCATATTTTTTCGCATCATCGAGCGTGGTGGCCGCCACCCGGTCGGC
Source organism: Candidatus Tidjanibacter gallistercoris (assembly GCA_019114205.1). Lineage (GTDB taxonomy): Bacteria > Bacteroidota > Bacteroidia > Bacteroidales > Rikenellaceae > Tidjanibacter > Tidjanibacter gallistercoris. The sequence continues at coordinate 8,494 of DXFY01000014.1, forward strand.
ATAGTCCGTCGCGGCATCGAGGGCGGTGTCGCCCACTTCGTCCACGTAAGTGCGCAGGGCGGCATCGTCGCGGGCGGCGGCTTCGGCGGCCTCGGTCAGCAGCAGCTGTTCCCGGAGCGCCGTATAATGGTTCGCACAGGCGATAAGTGCATCCCGGTCGTCGGCTGTCGTGGCGGGGAAGCCGTCCGTGGCATAGGACAGTTCCGCACCGGCCGACTGCCCCTCCGCCGGCACATAGGGCACGTCGTTCCCCTGACCGGAGGTGTCCCGCCACAGGGTGGACGTGAGGCCGGCGGGGGTGAGGTCGAGCACGGCGCCGACCGAGACGATGCACAGCGTGCGAATCTCCAGCCACGCATCCGCGTCGTTTCCGACCTGCGTTATGGCTGTGTACTTTCCGGCAGGAGTTACATAGCTCACCGTCACGGCATCGTCCGTATTGGCCGGGAAGTCTTCATAGGTTTCTGAACCACTACGAGCCTGTATGAGCACGTTGCTTCTGTATTCAAACTCAATCAGCTGATAGCAGGCACGTTCGTCATCGTTGCTGTTGCGGAAGCTGTTGCTCAAAGAGAGAGCTTCAGCCGTTCCCCGCTCGAATCGGGCATACGCGTCGGAAAAGCCGTTTGCGGTGGACAGGTTTGCCGAGGTTATGATTTCGCTGTAATTCCGGCCCCACGTTCCGGAGGCTTCCAGCCAATTGCCGGTCGGCCACTTCGAGGTCGGTACGTTCCGCCATACGTCCGGTACATGCCAGAGCTCCGGGTGGCAGCCGTTGTACAACAGGGCGATTTGCTCCTCGTCCATCGCGAAGTCGAAACGGCGGGCGGCAACGAAACGGGATGCGGCTGTATTTTCCGAACCGCCCAGAATGAAGCGCTGCGGGTTGTGAATATAAGGGAACTGTGGAGCATCATTCACGACGGGGGTACCGTTAACCGAGGTGATGATTTTGTCGTCGCCGAAATATGAGAAGACCACAAGACAGAGCGTACCGGCGGGCACCGCCGCGCTCTGAAGCGTCAGTCCGCGGAACGTCAGGATAACATGGCCGTTATACTGAAGGTACGCCCCGTACCCGTGCGTGCCTTCCGGCCTTTCGATGTAGAGGGAGAGGGCCGATTCGGGAACCTGCTCCGGCGTGACAAAAAGCAGCACCGTCGTGTGCGGCCTGTCTTTGAAATCGAGTGTCAGCGCGGAATCGGAAGTGTTGAACAGACCCTTCCCCATGACCGCACCGGTGGGCTTCCGGCTCCGCCGCGTGGGGAGGAAGCCGGCACTCGTTCGCAGGCGGGCCGGGGTGCGGCGGGCCGGAAGGGGCACCGCGTCCGGGAGTGGCCTGCGTTCGTCTCCTTTATATAGAGGTGACGGCCAGCATGCTGCCTTCCCTCTGAGCGGCCCTTGGCTGGTGGCCGGCCTCCCTTTGTGCCTTGCCGTGCGGCCCGCGTTCGCCTCCTTTATATAGAGGTGACGGCCAGCATGCTGCCTTCCCTCTGAGCGGCCCTTAGCTGGTGGCCGGCCTCCCTTTGTGCCTTGCCGTACTGCCTGTGTTTGGTCTCTTTATATAGAGGTGGCGGCCAGCCTGCTGCCTTCTCTATGTGCGGCCCTCGGCAGGTGGCCGGCTTTCCCCTTGTGCCTGTCTGTGCGGTCGGTATCCGATACCCGGTTTGCCCCTGTGCGGGGGGCGTTGTTGTGTGCCGGGAGCGGGTGGGGGAACAGTTTGTGTCCGGTTATCCTTGTGTTGGCCGTGCGTTTCGACCGGCTTACCGTCGCACCAGGCGCACGAGTTTCCATCCGGCGAAGAGTGCCCCGCAGCCGATGGCCAGGCCGACCGTCCAGCAGCAGATGCGCTGCCATGCGGTCGGGCGGTTCACTTCGACGACCGCTGCGGTCCGGTTCCGGTCGTGCGTCGAGGTCACCTGCCGTTCCAGCCGGTCGCGGAGCGTCAGGTAGACGGCCATGGAATCCACGGTAGCGCTGGCGGTCAGCACGTTGTCGCTTAGGTCGAGGCAGGGCGGGGGCATGCGCGCTCCGGCTTCGTATTCGAGCAGGCGCGCCATACGGATGCGCCCTGCCGAGTCGCATTCGAGCAGCGCTTTCACTGCGGCGCTGTCGGGAGCGATGCGTACGACCGTGTCGCGCACGGTCTCGGTGCGGGTAAAGACCGTCACGCTGTCGGTGTAGTGCGTCTGTGTGGTTTCGGCTGCGCGCCGGGCGCAGCAGCATGTGAGCGAAAGGGCCGCCCAGCATGCGGCAGTCATCGCGGTTCGTTTCATGGTCGGTGCGTTATGAAAAGGTTCCATCCGCTACGTACTTCCTCCATGTCGGCCGCCACGCCGTTCTCGACGCGGCTCATGGCTGCCACCAGGGGAATCATCGTATCGCCGTGCAGCGTGTCGAGCGGTTGGTCGGGAGCCGTACCGCTTTGCCGTGCGACGGCGGCGATGTATGCGGCGGTATCGTTCTCCGATGCGGGGGCGTACCGTGCGAGCAGCGCTTCGGGCGTGTTCAGGCCGTACCGGTGCTGGTACGTATGGAGTACCACGAACATCGCCCGGTAGCCCCACGCCATCGATGCGAAACTCTTGAAGGCCGTATCGTTGCTGGGCACCTCCCCCATGTACCGGGTCTTACTGCGGCGTATATTCCCCGGATTGCGGTTCCTCAACCCTCTGCTGCTCATCGGTCTCTCTTTGTGAATTATATTCGAACAGTTTATTTAAAACAGGACATTTCGCCGAGGGTGTCCGGCACCGGAAAGCCTCCTGAATGACCACGCTTTTCTGCTCCAGTTCGCGTTCTTTGGCTTCCAGCTTCGCTTCCATGTTTTCCACTTTGCGGGAAAGGCGGTTTATCTCGTCCTGCAGCATTCCCACGATTTTGGAGGTCTGGTCTATTCTGCGACCGTTGCGGCCGAGCAGCCAGGTCACCACCGCCAGCGCTACGGGTGCTATTACGTTGATTATCCAGGTTTCCATGCTTTTCTTGCGTTCGTATCGTTCCGTCTGTCCGGGGCCCAGCCCGCTGTCCTTTGCGGGCTGGGGGGGGCTGTGTTCCGGGAGCCTTTCCCGCCGTCCCCTGCGGATGGGGGCTGTATGTCCGGGGCCCTTCCCGCCGTCCTTTGCGGATTGGAGGACTGTGTTCCGGGAGTCCTTTCCGCTGTCCTTTGCGGACAGGGGGACTGTGTCTGCCGGGGACTCCTGTCCGTCGTGTCCGAGTCTTTTACGGCGGCCGGTGTGTGCCTGTCTTCTGAGGGCCGGTTTTCCCCTGTGGTTGTCCTTCCCTCATTGGTCTCCTCCTTCCTGAGGGGCGGAGCCTTCCGGCGTGCGGGAGCGGTGCCGTTGACTGTTCGGCGTCCGTCCGCCCGATGCGGGTTGCCGTTCGGGGATGCCGGTCGAAGGTTTGCTGTCCCGTCCTCCGATTTTTTTGCAAACATAATGGCTCCGGAAGGCCGTTGCAAATAAGTTCTCAAAGGTTGAACGGAAGCGTCGATAACTTGTACAGGGGTGTTCCTCAATGTATTATAATGGGTGTTTTTACGCCGGAAATGCTGCCGTCCGCTGCTGCCTCTGCCCGTTGCTTCATCGGTGCGGACGTACCGGCGGGAAGGAATGCGCCCCGGTCGGAGGGAAGGATTGGAAGCGGATGTCCGTCGGAGGATGCTCCATCGATAGGACGTTTCGGTATCTTGGCAAGGAGGGGAGGGTGCCGGCATTCCGACCTCGCGGGCGGTCGGAACATGATGCCGGCGGCTTGCAGGAAGGGTACGGATGCCGGATAGGGTACGGTGTTGGGGCGTATCCGGAAATGGTCTTGTTGCAGCCGGCACCTTTCTTCTTACGGTCGTGCTTGGGTGTGTGAGGCTTGGCCGGGCGCGGGAGCAAGAGGGAGGTTGCCCGGTGCGGGCGTGCTGAATGCGGTGTGGTCGGGTTTGGTTGTGTTCTGTCTGTTGAGGCTTGGCCGGGCGCGGTACGGTTGGGTTTGGTCGGAGCCTGCCGCAATCGGAAATGGAGACGGAAGCGGGGCTGGAAGAATGAAAAAGGCGGGATGAATCCCGCCTGTCTGCATTGCATGCTGTGTCTGCTCCTGTGCTTGTTTCTGTTCCGTTGGGGAGGGGAGGTTGTTTCGGTTTGCGGCCGTGTCGGATGTTCTGCATCTTTTGCGGCCCGCATCCCCGCTCCCGGCGGGCCGCACGGCTTGTTGAAGACAAACCGGAACGGGTTCCGGGCAGTTTTCGTGTTTCCGTCGGGCTGTCGTCTTTTGCTTCGCATTCCCGTTCCGGCGGCCGGGTTTGGGGAGCTGTTGGAGACAAGGCGGAACCAGCTCCGGCGGTCGGGTTCGAGGGGTGGGTGAAGACAAGCCGGAACCGGCTCCGGTACGGTGTCGTGCTGCGTTTCCGTTATCCGATTCTGGGCAGTTTTCGTGTTTCCGTCGGGTTGTCGTCTTTTGCTTCGCATTCCCGCTCCGGCGGTCGGGTTCGGGGGGGCGGGCTCTGCGGTGCGTATTCCGGGCCGACGGCTTTCGTTCCGTAACCGCTGGGCGGCTTCTCCGAACTCCGTATTCCGGGGTTCCGCTGCGTTCCCTGTACCGGCCCGGCGTTGCCGCGGGCCGTCCGTCCGGATGTCCGCGGACGGTGCCGGAGTGCTGCGGCGCATTCCGGAGGTCAGTCGTCCCGTTTGTCGGAAGGGGTGTCCTGAGGGTTATCCATCTGTTTCAGCAGGGCCCGTGCCGGACAGGCAAGGTAGTTGTAGAACGTGGTGCGCGAAATCCGGTACCTTGGATAGATGACGTTCCGGTAGACCCATTCCTGCGTGACGCCCCTGTCCGTGTGTTCGAGGACGATGGTTTGTATGTCCGCTATCAGGGTCAGTTTATTGCGCTTGTTGTAGGCCATATCCGGATTGGTAAATGCTTTGGTCTGGGGAGTTCCTCCGCACGCGCCGTTCCGGGCAGCCGGTGCCGGCGGGGTTCTGCGGCTGGGGGCCCGGTTCGGCGCGTTGCTGCGGTGCGGGGGCTGTCGGGACAGGACAGGTTTGCGGCTGGGAAGTGCCGTGTGCCGTTCTGCGTGCGGCCGGGGGGCGGTCTTATGGCCCCTTGTTGTTTGGGGACAGCGGTTGTGCCGTCTCTGTCTATTGGGTGCGCCCCCTGTTCGGTTGCGGGCATCCCCGTCTGTTTATCGACGGCACTGCCTCTTTCTATTGTTCGGCAGAGCGCCTTTCTCCCTGCTGGGGTGTGCCGCCTCTGTCTGTTGAGTGTACCTCGTTTTCGGGGTTTCCCGTTCCTTCACCGGCCGGGTGTCCCGTGTCCGTTGCAGTCGCTCCGCGTGCCTTCCGTGCATAGGGCGGAATCGGTGCGGCATCGAATGTCGGGCCCGTGCGCCAGGGTCTGTGCCTCGCAGAGTATCGCCGGCCAGTATTCCAGAGTCACGCCGCAGTACGTCTTTATCGGAGCACCGTCCTGTCGCAGTTGCGCGCTGTCGGTCGTACAGTCCAGCACGACGCTCACCCCGTTGCCGAAAGTTTGTACGATGCCCGTAAGCCGGCCGTCCTCGCGCAGGTACTCGGTCGCGCAGTCGGGCACGAATCCGGCCGGGACTGCCAGCCGGTACATCTCCGTGCCGCCCGCCTCGCGTGCCGCCTCCCTGATGCGGTTGGCGAGCGGGCTGTCGGTTCGGTAACGCAGCGCCGACCATACCGTCACGGCACTGACGCCGAACGCACCGACTAACCGACGCTTCTCCCTTGCGGGTAATTCTATGTATTTCATGACCGTCGCTTTTGTACTTTTCGTTTGTTTTCCGTGTCTTCACTCGCCACTTAATCGTTAAGGGCAGTACAAATATAGAGAAGACAGGCCCGTATGTCAAGTGTTTTGATTAAAATATTTAATGAAAATAAGCAATAATTTATTCCAAAAAAAGACCATTCGGCCGTGGCAGGTTGTTGCGGGTCATTGGGTCGGCGGATTGAACCGGGCAAGGGAGCCGGTCGGCCGGTGCTGGCATTCCATCGAAACGGATTCGGTCGAGGCTGAGCGCCGCCCGTTATTCGGCGGGAGCGTGCCAGCCACGGCAGTATGCTGCAAAACGCTGCTGTCCGGTTGGCGTTATCCGAACCGAAGGGTTCAGCAGCCTGCGTACCGGCAGGGGGGCGGCGCATCCGGTTCCATGAATCCGTTGCTTCACCGCCGGGCTTTCCGTGCTGTTAAACGAGAGAGCGGGATACCGCCCGTCCCTACTTGTGGTTCCGAGCCCCGTCGTTGCGCCGTGGGGAATATGATACGGTACTTCCGCCTTTCCCCGTGTTCGTGCATCCTTCCATCCCTGAGTACTGCTCAGTGTTTCGGCAATACCCTATATCCGACCGGGGGCGGCGCATCCGGTTCCATGAATTCGTTGCTTCACCGCCGGGCTTTCCGCACTGTTAATCGAGAGAGCGGGATACCGCCCGTCCCTACTTGTGGTTCCGAGCCCGCTTTTGTTTCCGCCCCCCCGCCATTGCGCCGCGGGAATATGACCGGTCACTTCCGTCTTTCCTGTGTTCGTGTATCCCTCCGTCCCTGAGTGCCGATGCGGTACGGTACCGCTCAGTGTCCCGGCGATGCCCTGTATCCGGCAGGAAACAGGGCGCCTGCATCCGTTTTCCCGATGTACCTATATATTAATTGCCGTTCATCCGATTTCCTGTGCCTGCTGCGTATATCGATATCCCTGCGTCCGTTCGCCTCGGTAGCGGGCAGCAGGCACGTGCGCAGGTTACCGGTACCCGCCGGATACGTCGGATATGCTGCCGTTCCGCCGTGCTCCGAAAGCCATCCCGTCGGCACCTTCCGCACATGCGCACTTGCCGAAACCGGTGTGCCGTTGTGTCCTTCGACAGGATGCCGCATTGGATGGAGTCCCACCGCCCGTGTACTGTGTCGTATGCCGCAGCGCCTCTTCCGTCTTGTGGCGATACCCCCACCCGCAACCATCCCCTTTTTGGTCGCCTCCTCCTTTGTCCGGCCCATCCGCAACCATCCCTTCCTTTGGTCTGTTGCCTCCTTTGTCCGGCCCATCCGCAACCATCCCTTCCTTTGGTCTGTTGCCTCCTTTGTCCGGCTTACCCGCAACCATCCCTTCCTTTGGTCTGTTGCCTCCTTTGTCCGGCTTACCCGCAACCATCCCTTCCTTTGGTCTGTTGCCTTCTTTGTTCGTCCACCCACGACCATCCCTTCCTTTGGTCTGTTGCCTCCTTTGTCCGGCTTACCCGCAACCATCCCTTCCTTTGGTCGGCCTCCTTCTTTGTTCGTCCACCCGCAACCAACCTTTCCTTTGGTCGGTTGCCTCTTTTGTCTGGCCCATCCGCAACCGGTCTCCTTTCGGGGCCAGACCTTTCTGTTGCCCCGCTCCCTGCCGATGGCTTTTTCGCGTAGGGCCGGTGTTGCCCTGCAGTGTACCTACGCTTCGTCGCGGTCGGCAGGGGGCATTTCCTCCGGCGCACAGGATTTTTATGGTCGTTGGTGTGTATTGGGTTGGTTATTAGTATGTTGTCTCGGAAATTGAAGATGCCGTCCCAGGCATTTTCCCCCTTCTGTCAGCCGTATTTCGGGGCGGAATGTCCGCAAGACCGGCGCTTTCCGTCGGTTATGACAGGAGCAAAAACCGCATTCTGTCCGTCCATTTTCACCGTTTCGTCCGTCCATTGTGTCCGGGCAGTAGTCCGTCCATTCCGATGTCTCTACGTACTTTGGTGACGACAACATGCTGTAAGTTAGTTGTTTGAACTCGATGCCGTTCCGGGAAAGGCTCCGACCGTATGCTGACGGAACATGCCCGGCCTGCTGCTCCTTCTGTCCGCACGGGAAAGCCCGGTGCAAAAGCCTGCCCGTTCCGATTTTTCAGCTGGTTTTCGGCTTCGGATGCTGCGATGTATGAAAGGGAGGAGTGTACGTTATTATGGCCTCGATGTAAGGTAGTTGCGAACGGAACCGGATGCTGCGGCAAAAAGACGGAGGGAACGTCCTTGCCTGTATTGCGACAGGCAGGATGTACATCGTTCGGCCTCGCCGCAGCGACCCATACATCCGGCCTTGCGCCGCATCGAATGCCGCCGGACATTATGCTGGCTGATACCGGAGTCATACATTTCGTTTCATGCCGTTCATGTCCGCTCGCATGCCTCGTGCACTATCATTCACATGGTTGCATCCACCGACGAATCATAATCCATCCTCTTCGTTTTCTGTATTATGAATAGCGCAGCAGGTATTCTTCGCATGGGATTTTTTCTTTGTCTGTCCGGGAATTTGTCTTTCCGTATCCCGAAGTTCGTGCCCGGTGCCGGATTATGATATGCGGCGATTTCCGACTACATTTGCGGTATGAACAGAAGCGCCATTACGGACGCGCATCTTGCGGATGCGTTGAAGCGGTACTGGGGATACGATGCGTTGCGGGGTACCCAACCCCGGACGATACGCTGCGTGCTGGACGGCCGCGACACGCTCGCCCTGATGCCGACCGGCGGTGGCAAGTCGCTGACCTACCAGTTGCCCGGCCTGCTGATGGACGGGCTGTGCGTGGTCGTGACGCCGCTCGTGGCCCTGATGAAAGACCAAGTGGATTCGCTCCGGCGGCGGGGCATATCGGCCGTTGCCATCCACTCCGGCATGAGCCCCCGCAACATCGACATCACTCTCGACAACTGCGTGTACGGCGACATCAAGTTCCTGTACGTATCGCCCGAACGGATAGCGGGCGAATTGTTCACGGTACGGCTCGCCCGGATGAACGTGAATCTGATTGCAGTGGACGAGGCGCACTGCATCTCGCAGTGGGGATACGATTTCCGTCCCGCCTACCTGCGCATCGCCCGCATGCGCGAGCTGCTGCCGGATGCCCCGGTGCTCGCGCTGACGGCATCAGCTACGGAACACGTGGCGCAGGACATCATGGACAAGCTGCGGTTCCGGGAACCGAATGTCGTGCGGAGCGATTATTCCCGTCCGAACCTTTCCTTTTCCGTCCGGCGTACGGACGACCGGAAGGGGCAGCTGCTGCGGATAACGGAGCGCGTACCCGGCAGCGGCATCGTCTATGTCCGGACGCGGGATGCCGCCGAGCTGCTCGCTGCCGAGTTGAAGGAGGCGGGGGTGAAGGCGGACTATTACCATGCGGGCCTGCCTTACGGCGAGCGGAATGCGCGGCAGAACGAGTGGACGGAGGGTACCACGCGCGTGATGGTGGCGACCAATGCGTTCGGTATGGGTATCGACAAGCCCGATGTCCGTTTCGTGGTGCATTACGGGCTTTGCGCTTCGCTGGAGGAGTATTATCAGGAAGCTGGCCGGGCGGGGAGGGACGGCCGCCGGTCGTATGCCGTACTGCTGGTCGCTTCGGACGACCGGGAACGGCTCGCACGCCGTTTCGCTTCGGAATTTCCGTCCATCGCACAGATAAAGGATATCTACGTCCGGTTGATGAATTATCTGGGCATCGCCATAGGCGAAGGGAAGTTCTATTCCGTGTCGTTCAACCTGTTCGACTTCTGCGCCCGCAACAGACTTTTTATAGGAACCGTGCAGAACGCACTGAAAATCCTCCAGCAGAACGGCTACCTCGTTTTTACGGACGACGAGGAGAATCCCGCCCGGCTGATGTTTTGCGTCAGCCGCGATGACCTTTATTCGCTGCGCGTTCAGCGCGACGACCTGGACAACATCCTGCGGACCATCCTGCGTCTGTATACGGGGGTGTTCACCGGTCTGCGTCCGGTGGACGTGCAGGAGATGGCCATCTACACCGGCTATACCGAGGAACGCGTGATGGAACTCCTCAAGACGCTCTGGCGGCTGCATGTGATACGTTTCGTGCCGAAGAACCGCAGCCCGATGGTCTTTCTTTCCGACAACCGTCTGCCGGATGCCGACATCTATATCGCCCCGCAGACATACGATGTGCGCAAGGAGATGGCTGCCGGGAGATTGGATGCCGTATTCGATTATGCCGAAAATACGGAACGTTGCCGGAGCGTCGTGCTGCAGGAGTATTTCGGACAGCAGGATGCCGTTCCGTGCGGCGTGTGCGATGTATGCCTGGCCCGGCGCAGGCGCGGCGGCGTGTCGGAGGATGTTCGGGACGCCATTCTGCGCTTCATTCCCGACGGAGGTATCGGTCTGAAGGAGCTGGCCGGTAAGTGCGCCGCACCGCAGGAGCGGGTGGCTGCCGCGGTGGATTCCCTGATGGTGGCGGGTAAAATTTCGGTGATGCCGAACGGATTACTCGTGATTAATCGGTAACTTTGCGGGCTGCCTGCCCGGCGGGCGTAACCTCGCGCTGCGACGATGAGCCGTTTCCAGACCAACATAACGAACGAAGAGATTGCGGCGATGCCCAAATGCTTTTTTCCCGGTACGGTCGAGATTATCGACACCGAGGAGAAGGCGGTCGCGGCATGCGCCTACCTCATGACGCAGCCGGCGCTCGGCTTCGATACCGAAACGCGCCCTTCGTTCAAGGCGGGAGTGTCGAACCGGACGGCACTGTTGCAGCTCTCTTCGGCCGACCGGTGTTTCCTGTTCCGGCTGTCGCAGATGAAGTTCGTGCGGGATGTGGCCCGCGTGCTGGAAAATGGCGATGTGTTGAAGGTTGGGGCCGCCGTGCGCGACGATATCAAGGGGCTGCAGAAGCTTCGCTGGTTCCGGCCGCAGGGGTTCGTGGATTTGCAGAACGTCGCGGGAGCGTGGGGCATCGAGGAGAAAAGCGTGCGCAAGCTCGCGGCCATCGTGCTCGGATGTTCGGTTTCCAAGGCGCAGCGGCTGAGCAACTGGGAGGCGGCCGCTTTCACGAAAGCGCAGGTGAGCTATGCCGCGACGGACGCATGGGTATGCCTCGAAATTTACGACAGACTGATGAAGGAACCCAAATGACGAAGATATATTTGAAACGCGGCAAGGAGGAGTCGCTCGGCCGCCGGCATCCGTGGGTGTTTTCGGGTGCCATCGAACGTGTGGAAGGCGAACCGGCCGAAGGCGACGTGGTGGACGTCTTTTCGCGGCAGGGGATGTTTCTTGCGCGGGGGCACTATCAGATAGGCTCCATTGCGGTGCGCATACTCGCCTTCCGGCAGGAGGACATCGACGAGCGCTGGTGGCGGGAACGGCTGCGGGCAGCCCGTGCAGTACGGCTTGCGGCAGGGCTTCCCGATGCTCCGGCGACGGACTGTTACCGGCTGGTGCACGGCGAAGGCGACGGGCTGCCGGGACTCGTGGTGGATATCTACGGCGATACTGCCGTCATGCAGGCCCACAGTGTCGGGATGTACGCCTCGCGCAGGGCGATATGCGAAGCGTTGGTGGCGGTATACGGCGGCGCGCTCGCGGCCGTATACGACAAGAGTGCGCAGACGCTTCCCTATAAGGCGGATGCGGGTGCCCGCGACGGTTATCTGTACGGCGGGGGCGACGCCACGGAACGGATTGTCTCCGAATACGGCAACCGGTTCCGTGTGGACTGGGGTACCGGTCAGAAGACCGGTTTTTTCCTCGACCAGCGCGAAAACAGGGAACTCGTCCGGCAGTACAGCCGCGGTCGTATCGTGCTCAATACGTTCAGCTATACGGGCGGTTTTTCGGTGTATGCCCTTGCCGGCGGCGCGAAGGAGGTCGTGTCGGTAGACAGTTCGGCTGCGGCCGTCCGGCTCGCGGAGCAGAACGTGGCGCTGAATTTCGGCGACGGAGCACCGCACGAAGGCGTTGCCTCCGACGTGTTCGATTACCTGAAAATGTCCGGCCGACATTTCGACCTCATCGTTCTCGACCCTCCGGCTTTCGCGAAACACCATAAGGTGCTCGGCAATGCCGTGAAAGGATATACGCGCCTGAATGCGAAGGCGCTCGCACAGATAGCTCCCGGCGGTATCCTCTTCACCTTCAGTTGTTCGCAGGCTGTGAGCCGCGAACTGTTCCGCACGGCGGTGTTTACCGCTGCGGCCATCGCCGGACGCAACGTACGCATCCTCCATCAACTGACGCAGCCGGCCGACCATCCCGTGAACATCTATCATCCGGAAGGCGAGTACCTGAAAGGGCTCGTCCTGTATGTGGAATGACCGGTGCGGCGTGCGGCACGCAGGGTTATGGCTTGCCTGCGCTGCGACGGAATGGCACGAGCCGGACGACTCGCCGGATGTAGGGGCAATGGCCGGCGGGCGCCGTTATGTGCGGCGGATATGAAGTATGGAGGGGGCGGAACAGCCTGCCGCGACAGGTTATCTGACCAGTTCGCTGAGTTCGTTGCCCGGACGGAATTTGACGATGTTTTTCGCCGCTATCCGGATGGGAGCGCCGTTGCGCGGGTCTCTGCCCGTGCGGGCGTGCTTCCTTTCTATGAGAAACGTCCCGAACCCCGAAAGGGTGATTTTGTCGCCGTTCCGCAGCGTGGCGGCGGTTATCTTCATGAAGGCTTCGAGGCCTTTTTTCGCTTCCCCTTTCGACAGTCCCGTTTCCGAAGCGATGGATTCGATGAGTTGTGTCTTGTTCATTTTAAGTCGGTGATATGTGATTGCATTTCGTTGCGACGGTACGCTGCACAATACGTCCATCCATACAAAATAACTAAAAAAAACCTTTTGCTCCAAGCGTTTGTCTGTCGGGCCTCCGAAAGAAAGGGGGAAACGCAGCCCTGCGTGCGCCTTTCGGCTGGATGTTTCGGCTCCGGTCGTGCGGAACGGTCGGGTGCCGTTCGGTGCTGCGGAATTTTTGCCTGCGTATGTACGGTTTGGATAAGTCGAAAAGTGGTTATACTTTTGTCTACGGAAAGATGGCAGAGTGGTCGATTGCGGCGGTCTTGAAAACCGTTGAGCTGCAAGGCTCCGGGGGTTCGAATCCCTCTCTTTCCGCCGAAGATGATTCATGCCGGAAGGCATGGGTTCGAAACAGTACGGGCAACCGCAAGATTTCTTGCAGGTTGCCCGTACTGCTTCGAACCGTCTTGGCAGGACGCATCATCTTCGTGTAGCCTTCCCTCTTTCGGGAAAGACGAGCGAAGCGAAGTCAATCCCGAAGGTTGCGTGTGTAGTCGATTACCGGGGTGTGTCCGGAAATGCTGTAACCGTTGCAGGCAATCTTGCAGGTTGCCCGTACTGCTTCGAACTGTCCTGGCAGGACGCATCATCTTCGTGCAGCCTTCCCTCTTTCGGGAAAGACGAGCGAAGCGAAGTCAATCCCGAAGGTTGTGTGTGTATTCGATTACCGGGGTGTGTCCGGAAATGCTGTAACTGTTACAGGCAATCTTGCAGGTTGCCCGTACTGCATTCAACCGTCCGCGACGGGATATTTCATCTTTGGATTGCCGCTCCTTGCCGGGAATGGAGTCAATCTTCTTCGTCCTTTCGCAGAGGGAGCATTTCGCTTGTGTCGCATTCCGTATTTCTGATATGTTCATCTGCCGTAAGTACGGTTTCTTGTGTATTCTTCGTGCTTGCTCTTGCGCCGACGGTTCGGGCCGTTCTCGATGACAGGAACGGCAGAACCCTCGCGTTTCCGTCACTCGTTCGGGGAAGATGTCGGGACAGTTGCAGGTATTCGTCATTTTTTGTCGTTTTTTAAATCGTTTGCAGGCTTTGTTCCGTCATATGGGCGAACGGCCGTTAAAAATGATTTTTATGAATGGAAAAAGATTGGATGAACTGGAACGTGTCATTGTCCTGTATCAGGATATGCTGTTTCGATTTGCGTTCTTTCGTACGGGTTCGCGTGCGGATGCCGAGGACATCGTTCAGGAGGTATTCCTGAAGATGTTCGACAGCGGACGCGATTTGTCGCATGTCTGCAACCTGAAAAGCTATCTGTACAGATGTGTTGCCAATGCCTGTGCCGATTGGCGGAAGGGACGGTGCGACGTCGGAGGACTGCCTGCCGACCGGGCGGCGGAAGAGGAGACGGACGGAGCGTGGAAGGAGGAGTACGAACGCATCGACCGGCTCTTGGCCGGCATACCGTGCGAACAGGCCGAAGTGATTCGGATGAGGTGTATCGATGGGTTGGGTTTCGGAGAAATCGCCGACATGCTCGGAATCCCGTTGCCTACTGCCAAGTCGCGTTTCCGGTACGGTATCGAAAAATTACGAACGGTTAAAAAATGATGAAAATGATGAATTGCGATGAATTCAGAAACAGTTGCGGCGATTTCCCGGAGGGAGGTATGCCGGACGATATGAGGGAACATGCCGCGCATTGCCGCGGTTGTGCGGAATATTACGCGACCGTTCGGTCGCTTGTTCCGCGTGAAGCGGTGTCGGCGCCGGCTTCTCTGAAGGGAAGGATACTGGCCGAAGCGGTCTCCGGCAGGAAGAAACGGTTTCGGCACAGGAAGGAAGGAGCATGGTATGCCGTGGCTGCCGCACTGCTTGCAGGTGTCGTGCTGGCGGTAACGACGGTCGCAGGACCGGGACGGGCGGTAGCCGCGGTTTCGCTGCTGGACGGCTCCGTGGCGCGCATGTCGGAGGTCCGGAATATGGTAATGCGGGTTCGGGTGCGGACGACGCCTTACGAGGGGTTCGGTTTTATCGACACGAACGCCGATTTTGTCGGACACGAACTGACCGTTTTGTTCGGAGAGCCGTTCTGCTGGCGGCTCGACAAGGGAGGACGTACGGCAGTGTCGGACGGAGCTGCCCGTTATATGTGGCTTTCTGGGACAGGATATGGCGTGAGGAGCGAGAACGGAGCGTCGTTCGAGGAGTGGTTTTCCGTGTTGCTGGACCCTCGTCTGGTACTTATGAAGGAAAAGGAGGCGGCGGAAAGGCACGAGGGAGTCCGGTATGCGGTGCGTCGCGGGGACGGAGCGATTCGAATGACCGTCCGTGCGAAAGCACGCGGCGATTTCGACAATGACTATATGCTCAACAGCTCGATTGAGGAGTCGGATACGCGCCGCGAATACACGTTCGACGAGGCTACCGGCCTGTTGAAAACACTTAAGGTATACGTGCTGCACGGGCGGGAGAAAACGCTGGTCATGGACGTGGAGTCGGTGGAATACGATACGCGAATCGACGAGCGTGCGGTTGTAGCCCTTCCCGACGGTTGCGTTTGGCGCGATGTCGGCAGCCGTACGGTGACCGATGGCAGGATACTGTCGGGGGCACCGGAAGAGGCGGCGGCTTTTCTGTTCGGCGCATTCGGCCGTTATGATTCCGACGGTGCTTCGGAGGTGCTGGCGGAGTTGTACGACCCGGAGGATTTGTTCTCCGTTTACGGCGGGGCTGAGTTGGCAGGTACGGGCGAGACGTTCCGTTCGGGACTTTACCCCGGAGTATTCCTGCCG
Organism: Candidatus Tidjanibacter gallistercoris; assembly: GCA_019114205.1. Classification (GTDB taxonomy): domain Bacteria; phylum Bacteroidota; class Bacteroidia; order Bacteroidales; family Rikenellaceae; genus Tidjanibacter; species Tidjanibacter gallistercoris. Next base: position 23,801 of record DXFY01000014.1, read on the forward strand.
GTCGATGTCGTACTGCGGGACGGAACGGAACGAAGGCTGATACTGGCGCTGAGGAACGACAATCCCGCCGGTATCTGGACCGTAGACGGCGGACTGTAACCGGCCCTGCCGGGTAATCGGTCCGGTTTGTACGAGCCGCCGCGGGTGTTTCGGTGCCTGCGGCGGCTTTGGCGTGAAATGTGCGGTCGGACGGGAAGCGTCTCCCGGATGCTGTGCGACGGGATGATGCGTCACTTAAAAAATACAGGATATGAAAATCAGACTTTTGTGTGCGGCGCTCCTTGCAGGGGCGTTGGCTGCGGCCTTCTCGCCGAAGGTCGGTGCGTGTACGAGGGTGGTATATGTCGGGCCGGACGGTACGGTGCTTACCGCCCGTTCGATGGACTGGAAAGAGGACAGCCGGACGAATTTGTGGATATTTCCGCGCGGCATGGAGCGCAGCGGTGCGGCGGGCAACAACCCCCTGAGGTGGACTTCGCGTTACGGCAGCGTGGTGGCTTCGGCCTACGATATTTGCAGTACCGACGGGATGAACGAAGCAGGGCTCGTCGCCAACCTGCTGTGGCTCGCCGAGTCGGCGTACCCGGAATGGGACGGTACTTCACCCGGTCTGTCGATAGCCGCCTGGGTGCAGTACCTGCTCGATACCTGCGGTACGGTGGACGAGGCGGTCGCCGCAATGGAGAGCGGCCGGTTCGATGTGGTGTCCGGGCGGATGCCCGACGGTTCGCGTATGGCGACGCTGCATCTTTCCGTTTCGGATGCGTCGGGCGACAGTGCCATATTCGAGTACATCGACGGGAAGCTGACCGTGCACCACAGTCCGGAGTACCGCGTGATGACCAACTCGCCCGTATTCGACCGGCAGTTGGCGCTGGACGATTACTGGCAGAACATAGGCGGATTGACGTTCCTGCCGGGCACGAACAGGGCTGCCGACCGCTTCGTGCGGGCCTCGTTCTATGTGGGGGCCCTTCCTCAGACGCCGGACACGCGGCAGGCGGTCGCGGGGATTTTCAGCGTGATACGCAACGTTTCCGTTCCGCTCGGCATCAGCATTCCCGACCAGCCCAATATATCCTCGACGCGCTGGCGTACGGTTTCCGACCAGAAAAATCGGGTGTATTATTTCGAATCGACGCTTTATCCCAACATTTTTTGGGTGGATATGGACAAGGTGGATTTTGCGGAAGGGGCTCCGGTCAGGATGCTCGACCTGGTGAGCGGCAGAACCTATGCCGGCGATACCGCTCCGCTGTTCGTTCAGGCCGAACCTTTCGAGTTTCAGCAGGCGGACTGAAACGGACGGAACCGGATACCGGAAATGGAAGCACCCTGCAGCGGGGTGCTTTTTTGTATATCATAATAGGTGTACTCTTGTTTTTACTACGATATCCAAATTGAGTTTATAATTATTAAAAATTTTTAATAGAGTTAAATGTGTTGTTTGTAAGTTAGTTGTGTTGCAAAATCGGTCGATTGTGCGTCTGTATTGGTATGATATGTAAAATATAGGCATATCGCCCTGCGTTATTTATTTGACAATTAACGAGGATTTATCATGAAACTCAAACAGACGAAAGCACTCGAAAACGCCCTTGCACGCGGCATGCTCGCCGCGCAGCGGGCCGGTGGCGGCAATCCTGTCGACAGAGCGTTCCTTTTCCTGCTTGAAGAAGGTAATTGTCACGCAGCCCACATCCTGGGCAAATTCATCAAAAGTTGGGAATCGTACCAGATAAGGGTGAGGATTGAGAAGGATTTGGAAAGCGCGGCGCAGGAAAACATCGCGGCCGACAAGAAGATATACGACAACCTGATGGCGTCGCTGCGGAAGGTGTGCGCCGAATTCGGACAGGACGGCGGCGAACCCGTGGTGCATACGGGCCATTTCCTGCTGTATTTGCTTCGGAGCAGGAAGTTCGTCTCCTCGCGTGTACTGAGCATGTACGATATTCCGCGCAATCTGGTGACGGATATGTTGGAAGACCTTCCTTCCGACGAGGATTACTACGTGGAGATGAATGCCTTGCGCAATATTCATATTTTGAAGATAGACCCGAAGAACGCGGAGCGTGCAGCAGGGACCGGGCGCGGGGAGAACGAAACGTACCGCGATGCGGAAGATACCGGCGCGGAGACGGCGCCTGCCCGGAAAGGGGCGCGGAAAGGGCTGGAAAAATATGCGGCCGACCTGACCCGTGCGGCTGCCGACGGAGGCATAGACCCGGTCATCGGACGCGACAGGGAAATCGACCGGCTCATACAGATACTCGGCCGGCGCAAGAAGAACAATCCGATACTTATCGGCGAGGCGGGCGTGGGCAAGAGCGCCATTGTCGAAGGGCTCGCGTTGCGCATCGTGTCGCACGACGTGCCGCCGTCGCTCTACGGCAAGCGCGTCTTTTCGCTCGACGTGGCTTCGCTCGTGGCCGGTACCAAGTACCGGGGGCAGTTCGAAGAGCGTATCGGGGAGTTCCTGGACGAACTGAAAAAGCGCAAGGATGTCATCCTGTTCATCGATGAAATCCATACCATCGTGGGGGCCGGTGCCATTCAGGGCGGACTCGATACGGCCAATATCCTCAAACCGGCGCTCGCCCGCGGGGAACTCCGCTGCATCGGGGCCACCACGCTGGACGAATACCGGGAGAGCATCGAGAACGACGGGGCACTTGAGCGTAGGTTTCAGAAAATACTCGTGGAACCGACCTCGCGGGAAGATACCCTGAAGATACTCTACCGTATCCGGGAGCGTTACGAACAGCACCATCACGTGCGCTATTCGGACGAGGCGCTGGCGGCCTGTGTGGAACTGACCGACAGGTATGTTTCCGACCGTCATTTTCCCGACAAGGCCATCGACGTGCTTGACGAGGCAGGTTCCCGTGCGCGGCTTTCCGCCCCGCGCGAGCCGGAGGCCGTCGCCGAGCTCGAAGAGGCCCTGCGTGCGGCTGGCGAGGAGAAGCGTGCGGCGTCGAAAGATATGAATTACGAGGCGGCGGCCAAAGCCCGGATACGGGAGATAGCGATTGCCGACAAGATAACGGAAATCAGAGCGGACTGGCAGCGCGAAGTACGGATGAATCCCGGTCCGGTGGGGCCGGAGCACATTCGGGAAGTCGTGAGCGCCATGACGGGAATACCGGTACGGGAAATTTCCGGAGACGAAAAGGCGCGGCTCAGGGAATTGTATTCCCATCTTTCCTCGCTGGTCATCGGACAGGATGCGGCCATAGGGAAGGTGACGAAGGCGATACAGCGTTCGAGGGCCGGATTGAAGGACCCCGGCAGGCCCATCGGCGTGTTCCTGTTCGTGGGCCCGACGGGTGTGGGCAAGACGCTGCTGGCCAAAGAGCTTGCGCAGTGGATGTTCGGCCGGCGCGATGCGCTGGTGCGGATTGACATGAGCGAATATTCCGAGAAGCACAACGTAAGCCGGCTCATCGGTTCGCCTCCCGGATACGTAGGGTACGGCGAGGGCGGACAACTGACCGAAGCGGTACGGCGCCAGCCTTATGCCGTGATACTCTTCGACGAGATGGAAAAGGCGCATCCGGACGTGTTCAACGTTATGCTCCAGCTCCTCGACGAAGGACAGTTGACCGACGGTCTCGGCCGCCGGGTGGATTTCCGGAATACGGTCATTATCATGACCTCCAACGCAGGGTCGCGCCGCGTCGCCTCGCGTCCGCCCGCAATCGGGTACGGTGTGCCGGAGGCTTCCGGGGCGGAGGCGTGCGGCGTCCGGAGCGATTACCGGAGTGCGCTGGAGGAGACGTTCGCCCCGGAATTCATCAACCGGATAGACGACATCGTGGTTTTCAATACGCTTTCTGCGGAAGACATGAAACGGATTGTGGATACGGAATTCGGCCGCATAGCGAAACGGGCTGCGGCAATGGGATATACGCTCCTTCTGTCGGACGGTGCACGTGACGAACTTGCCGCGCTCGGCGATGCGCCGCGTTACGGTGCCCGTTCACTGAAACGCATGCTGCTCGAATGGGTGGAAGAACCGCTCGCGGAAATGATTGTCGGCGAGGAGGTGACCTGCGGGGATACGGTCTCGGTGGAACTGGCCGACGGGCGCGTGTCGCTCGTGCGCAAGGCGCCGATGGAGCATCCCCACATAGCATAGGGACGGCAGGAGCCGTCCGAAAGAAGGACTTCCGGCACGGGGTTTTTCCGGCTTGCGCGGTATCGCCCGAATGCATACGGGAACGGTCGGAGCCGTGTCGGAAGGGGGGAGCCTTCGGGTTTCCTCCGGTGAAAAGCGCATCCGCGACGGACCGCTTGGCTTGCTCCGGGAAACCGGAGCGGGAAACGTTTTCTCTTTTTAAATGTTAGTTTTTGTGTTTGTGGTGCGTCCCTCGGCGACGGGGGACGCATTTTTCAAAACATGTACTATGCGTGCTTGCCTTGTTCCGCTGCGGTTGCGTGTACCGACGGCGGGGCGTCGCAGACGCGGCAATAATCGAAATATTGAAACGTTATCTAAATGAACATTGTTAATGCTTATGGAAAGGGACTGGAGAATGAAGAACAGGCAGATTCAGGAAGAGCGAATCAAAAGCTATTTTCTGGATTCGGCCAAAAACCTGCTCAAGGCCGAAGGGCTCAAGAGCGTGAGCGTACGCAATGTGGCGTACCATGCCGGCTATTCTTATGCTACGCTGTACAATTATTTCAAGGATATCAACGACCTGTTGTTCCGCTGCGTGGAAGATTTCTGCCGCGAGGCGGAGGAGTTCGTGTTCGAACGGACGGCTTCGGCAGCCGAAGGGAAAGAGAAGCTGCGGGCGGCAGCGAAGGCATACGTGGAATATTTCGTCGAATATCCGGGAGTGTTCGAACTCTTTTTCCTCGAACGGCTGGGCGGATTCGGAGGCGGTGTCGAAACGGCGCACCTGATAACGGGATTGCTCGGCCGCGTGTGCCGGGCGCATCTGGAAGCCTGCATCGCCGGGGGAACCTATACTCCCGCAGCGGCGGAAGCGGTCGAAGAACGGCTGCGCTATGCACTGCCGGGCATGCTGCTTCTGTATGAAAACAGACTCGCCCCCGATAACTACGGCGACTTCATGCGCAGTGTCGATGCGCAGTTGGATGCAATCATCGGCTGACGGTTCGGAGTACAGGGACGACGGGCGCACTGCGGCATTGCAGTGCGCCCGTCGCATGTCCGGGAAAGCTGCATCCCGTATGAGGTTGGCGCCGCCGGAAAAATTGAGTACCTTTGCCCCGCTTTTACTGCCTGTCGCCTTTCGGGATGTTTTCGGTGCTGCGTCCGGCCGGAATGTATGCCGCTTCGACCGCCGCGAAGAGTTTTGCTGCAGTTGTTTCCTGTCGGCAATGCTCCGCGGGCTGCCCCCGGAAACGATGCGGTCGTCCGGCGGAGCGCTTCCGGCCCGTGCTCCCGGCGGGGCAGGCGCATGCAACTGCAATCGGAAATGGAAAAATTCAATCGTTCGGGGTATTACAGGCGGGTGTTGCAGCTCGCGTTTCCCGTTATCCTGTCGCAGGCAGGACAGATACTCGTGCAGCTGGTGGACAATGCCATGGTGGGACGGCTCGGTGCCGTACCGCTTGCGGGCGTGTCGTTCGCCAACTCGGTTTTCTTCATGCTGTTCGTGCTCGGTACGGGCATGTCGCTCGGCCTCACGCCGCTCGTCGGAGAGATGTATTCGGTGAGCAACCACCGCAAATCGGCCGCCTTCCTTCAGAATTCGATTCTCTTCTACGGTTGCATGGGAGTCTGTATCTTCCTGCTCGCCATGGTGGTACGCTCGTTCATGGGACGTATGGGGCAGTCGCCCGAAGTGGTGGAACAGGCCGTACCCTATTTCAGCTATGTGGCCGTTTCGGTCATCCCGTTCATGATATTCGCCGCTTTCAAGCAGTTCCTCGAAGGCATCGGAAATACCAGAGTTGCCATGGCGATTATCATTACCTCCAATGTCATCAACGTCATCTTCAACTGGCTTTTCATTTACGGCAACTGGGGATTCCCGGAGCTGGGCGCGGCGGGAGCGGGGCTGGCTACGCTCATCTCCCGTGTTCTCACCCCCGTGCTGATTATCCTTTATTTCTACCGTCGCGACAGTTTCTTCCGGTATTTCAGACTGTTCCGCAGGGAGCATTTCTCGTGGGAGATGATACGCTCGCTCATCCGGGTGGGGGCGCCGATATCGCTCCAGATGTTCATGGAGGGGAGCGCCTTCGCGCTGACGGGCATCATGATGGGGTGGCTCGGTACGGTGGAAATGGCGGGCAACCAGGTGGCGACGGTCATCTCCAATTTCGCCTTCATGATTATCATCGGCATCGGCTCGGCCGTGACCATCTGCGTGAGCCACGCCTACGGCCGGCGCGACTGGTGCGAAATCCGGCGGTACGCCGGAACTGCCTACCGTCTGGGCCTCATGTGGAATGCTGTCACGGCACTGCTCTTCATCACGCTGAGGCGCTATATCCCCATGCTGTTCACTTCCGACCCCGGAGTCATCGACATGGCGGCGCACTTTCTCGTCTTCGTGGCCGTATTCCAGATTTCGGACGGACTTCAGGCCAATTCGGTCGCCATCCTGCGCGGGATACAGGATGTGAAGAGCATCATGCGCATTTCATTCGTATCGTACATCGTTATCAGCCTTCCGGTGGGGTACCTGCTCGCTTTCAAGTCCGGCATCGGACCTTCCGGACTGTGGTTGGGGCTTATCGTCGGGCTTTCCGTCGCAGCCGTTCTTTATAACGCACGCTATCGCAGGCAGATGAAGCATCGTGTCCCGGCGGCATGAAAACGGCGATAAATCCGTATCCGGTGTGAAAATGGTCGAAAAGACGGCCTGTCCGCCCGGTTTTTACCCGTATCTTCGTATCTTTGTAAGATATGGAAGAAGTTCCGCGAAACCATACCTCCCGTCCGCGTTGCGGCACCGGTGCGCGGTTTCTTCGCAATAAAAAGAAAATTACATGGAACTGTTTCAAGATAAGTTGGATAAGAAAGACTGTACCCTCGACATGGGACGCGGCTGCGAATTTTGCGGCGGCGGGGACGACGACGTGTCGGCCGGCGTGTGCGGCGGGTGTTTCAAACTGCACGTCACCGACTGGCTGAAGGATTATCCCGATACCCTGCCCGGCGACATTTACGAGGTGCGCTTCAAGAATACGCGCCGCGGATATTATCAGAATGTCAATGGCCTAGCCCTGAAGGAGGGCGATATCGTGGCGGTGGAGGCCGCACCGGGGCACGACATAGGCATCGTATCCCTGTCGGGCGACATGGTGGCGCGGCAGATGCGCCGCGTCGGGTTCAATCCGCAGAACGGAGAGTTCCGGAAGATTTACCGCAAGGCCAAACCCTACGACATAGAGAAGTGGCAGGAGGCGATTGCGCTGGAGCACAGTACCATGATAAGGGCCCGTCAGATAGCCGCCGAAATGAACCTGAACATGAAGATAGGCGACGTCGAATATCAGGGCGACAAGATAAAGGCCATCTTCTACTACATCGCGGACGAACGGGTGGATTTCCGCGAACTCATCAAGGTGTTCGCGGAGGTCTTTCACATACGCGTGGAAATGAAGCAGATAGGGGCCCGTCAGGAGGCGGGGCGCATCGGGGGCATCGGTTCCTGCGGCCGCGAACTGTGCTGTGCGTCGTGGATATCGAGTTTCATGTCGGTCACTACCAATGCGGCCCGCATGCAGGACATATCGCTCAATCCGCAGAAACTCGCAGGGCAGTGCAGCAAGCTGAAATGCTGTCTGATATACGAGTACGACGACTATATGGACGCCCGCCGCGAGTTTCCGAAGGTGTCGGAGCCGCTTCATGTGCTGGAGGGCGATTATTATTTCGTGAAGAACGATATCCTCGCCCGCACGATGAGTTTCAGCAGTGCGCCGGGCTCGATGGCCGGGCTCGTGTCGCTGCCGGTCGAGCGTGTCCGCGAAATCATGAAGCTGAATGCCAAGGGGATGAAACCGGAACGGCTCGAAGCGGAAGGGAGTTCGGTGCGTACCGAGAACGACCCAGGTTTCGTGAATGTCATCGGAGAAGACAGCATTACCCGTTTCGACAATGCCCGGAAGAAAAAGAAATCGCGCGGCGGCCGCGGTCGGGAGGAACAGCAGGGCGGTGAAGGACAGCGCCGGAAGCCGGAGGCACCGCGTGCAGCGAAGAACGGTGCGGAACCTTCGCAGGAGCGTGCTCCGCAGCAGCGTACCGCCGAAGGCACGAATGTAGAGGGTACGTCGCGCGGCGGCAACAACCGCCGTCGGGACGGTAATGGCAACGGCGGCCGCAGGCCAGGTACGGACGGCGGCCGTGACAACCGGCGGGGCGACCGTCCGGCAGCAGCGCGGCCTCAGTCGGAGCAGCAGGGCAAGAGTGCGGGCGGCGGCGAACGCCCGGCGGCAGGCGACCGTTCCCGGCAACGTCCGGAGCGCTCTCAGGGGCAGCAGCCGGAACAACAGAACAAACCTGCGGGTAACGGCGAACGTCCGGCGGGCGGAAGTCGTTCCCAGACTCCCCGGCAGGTTCAGGAACGCAAGCAACAGGGACAGCAGGCCGCATCCCGTAAAGAGGGGCCGCGCGGGGGCAACGGACGGCAGGGCGGTTCGAACGGACAAGGACGTTCGCAGCGTCCGGTGCCGGGCGGTGGCGAAGTACCTGCTCCGAAAAAGGAGTAGGACTAGGGTATCGTCGGACGGCAGTTTCGGGAGGCGGATTTACGGGCCGTATCGGAAGCTGGTTCGTAGCGGTGTCCCAGCGGGCATCGGTACGCGGGGCAGGCGACGGACATACGGAGTGTGTCGGGCTTTTTTCCGCATGCAGGAACGGCGTGCGCGGCAGGGAATCCGGAGGCGGTTGTCGGTGTGTGGCATTGCAGCGCGGATGACCGGCGGAGTGGTTCGATGGGAAACCGCCGCCCGCACTGCACAACCGGGGTTTTGGGGCGTTGCATGCTGTAACGGGGACGGCAGGGGGCTGCCGAATAGCGAAGGCAAACGCGGTGCGGTTCCGACAGGCACCGTGCCGTAATCATTTTCGGTGCCTGCTGCGGGCCGGAAGAGACGGTTCTTGCCGGAAACCGCCTGGATGAATATCCGTTCAGCACAGGGGCCTTTGTGCGGTTGCACGGGAACGAAACAAGGGGGACGGATATCGGAGAAATATCTTTTTAATTTAATGCCCTGTGTTGGTGTTGCGTTTTAATAATGCGTGAATACATATTAAAATATTTTAATATATTTCAGGTTTCGGGCAGATGCCTGCCGTTCGTTGCGGCCGTATGCGGCATGCTGTCGCTGGCGGGTTGCAGCAGCGGGAGCGACAGTTTGTCTGCTGCGGTAGACCCGTGCGGCTGGAGGCAGGGCGAGGAGCGGGAATTCGTGTTCCGGAATACGGATACCGTATCGCTGCGGGAGCTTTCGCTTTTTGTCGTATCGGGCGGCCGTCGGCCGGGAGGATGCGATTCGCTCGCGTTGGACGTGACGGTACGGACGCCCGATTCGCTGGAGTATACCGAACGTGTAGTCGTTCCGTTTCGGCCGGATGGGGATGCGGGTGTGGCAGGCTGCCGCGTGTTCCGCTCGCATGCCGTGCTGATGCAGGAAGGGGAGTATCGTTTCGTGGTCGGACACCGGGCACAGGAACCGGTGCGCGGGCTGCGGGCCGTTGGAATAGAGCTAACGAAAACCGAAAATGGGGAAAGATAAATACCGCAGGTTCCAGGAGAACCTGACATTCACCAATATGGTGCAGCCCGGTTTCGACGAGGTGTTCGGTCGGGAGTATTGGCTGCGGGGGCGTTGGAACGAGGATTTTTTCCGGAATCCGAACCCGATAGTGCTGGAGCTGGGGTGCGGACGGGGCGAATATACCGTTGCGCTGGCCGAGCGTGACCCGCACCGGAATTTCATCGGAATCGACATCAAGGGAGCCCGCATGTGGCGGGGCGCCAAAACGGCGACCGAAAGGAACATCCCGAACGCAGGTTTTCTGCGGACGCGCATCGAGTTCATCGGTTCCTGTTTCGCGCCGGGGGAGGTGGATGAACTGTGGATAACGTTTCCGGACCCGCAGCCGGGCAAGCAGCGGGTGAAGAAGCGTCTTACCTCGCCGCAGTTTCTCGGCCGTTATGCGGGGTTCCTGAAACCGGACGGCATCGTGCATCTGAAGACCGACTCGCGGCATTTGCACGAATATACGAAAGCGGTCATCGAACGTAATGCGCTGCCTTTGCTGGCATGCGGCGACGATATCTACGGTACGGGCATGGCCGATGCCGCTCTGTCTATCAAGACTGCCTATGAGTGCAGGTTTCTGAAACAGGGGCTGCCGATTACCTATTTGGGTTTCACCCTCGGCGGGCGGACTCTGTTCGATGCGCCCGATTTCGACGAGGAGGACAACCTCGATGTCTCGCGTCTGGGCGAGTGAGCGTGCGGACGTTTCCGGTTTCGCGTCGTACGGGTTGCGGGTCGCGGCGGCGTCGGAGTTCGGCATAGCCGGAAAGCACGTCGTCCGCGTATCGTGCCGGTCGGGGCCGGTTTGCATATCGGTCGAAGACGGCCCCGGAGTATCGCGGTGCGCACGGAGGAGCAGGGATGTGCGGCGGCAGAATGTCGGCAGCGGGTGCAAGGGTGACAGACCGGAACGGCGGAGTTATCGCAGGGGTGAAGGGTATCTTTCGCCCCTGCCGCCGTTTCGGGCCCGGAGGTGCATGTGTGCTGCCGGGCCGCGCTCCGGGGAAACGGCTTTCAGCCCGTTTGTCCGGTCTTGTTCGGGGCTGGCCTTCGGGCATGGATGAACAGGTGCAGCCGCAGGTATACTGCCTGCTGCCGTTGCCTTGCTTTTGCGGTTCGGACCGCACGGGCAGCCGTTGGTCGGATTGTGCGCTGTCGGGGTACAGAAGGTAGCCCCTTTCTGTGTGTTCGGGTACGCAAATAACCGAGTGTCCGGATATTCGTGCATCGGTTTTCCGGTCGCGGGCGGCCGGCAGGTATCCGTCTGTCGGAAATTCATAGGGAGCGGTTCCGCTCGGCGTTTGTTCGGTTCTGTCTTCCGGTCGGGGCGAAGTTCGGGCCGCCGTTGCCGGAATACAGGCGCGGTATCGGAACGGTCGGTGCATTTTGTGCGGGGGAGGCGGTATGCGGTGCATGTTCGTGGCGGCAGGTGTATGCGGTCGCGGAAACGGGCATCGGCTTCCGGCAAATGCTCTTATCCGGTCTGGCGGCACCTTGCGGCGGTCGGTCTTTGCCGGGGCGCGGAGGGGAAAGCGGGCGTTGTTAAGCAGTGAACGCTCTTGTTCGGGCCCGGAGTTGCGGCGGAGACGCGGTGTCGGGGGGGGCCGTGTAAATCGGTGCGGCAGCCTTTTCGCATTCCGGCGGAGAGGCCGGCTTGTCCTTCGGTCTGCCGGCGGCGGTTTTTGCGTGTTTGCGTACCGCGCTGTGTGGAGCCCTTCGGTAACCGCTTCCGGTCGGCTCCGTTTTCTGCGGGCGGCGGCCCGGATACGGGAAAGGTGTCGGTTCGTTATGCGGCGTTCTGTCCGACAGCCGGAGAACGGAACGGACGGGAGGCCCGCCGGTCGGTCACTCCTTTCCGGTGAAAATCGCCTTAGGTAACTGGTCGATGCGGCTGACGCGGACGATGTCGATGTTGCCGGGCACTTCGGATTTGTCGCGGTAATAGGCCGAGACCACGATGCGGTCGAAGCCGAGGCGGGCGGCTTCGAGAATGCGCTGGTAGGTGCGGGGGGCCGGACGCACCTCTCCCGAAAGTCCGATTTCTCCGGCGCAGCAGACGCCCTGAGCGAGCGGACGGTCGAAATAGGAGGAAACGACCGCAGATACGACGGCCAGGTCGAGCCCCGTATCGGATACCTTGAAGCCCCCCGCGAAATTCAGGAAGACGTCTTTCTGGTACATCTTCAGTCCCACCCGTTTTTCCAGTACGGCCAGCAGCATGTTGAGGCGTTTGATATCGAATCCGGTGGACGAGCGCTGCGGGGTACCGTAGGCGGCATTGCCTACGAGCGACTGCACTTCGATGAGGTACGGACGGATGCCGTCGGCCGCAGCTCCCACGGCGATACCGCTCAGGGGTTCGTCGTAGTGGGTAAGCAGGATTTCCGAAGGGTTGGCTACCTCTGAAAGTCCTTCGCCGCGCATCTCGAACACCCCTATTTCGTACGTGGCGCCGAAGCGGTTTTTGATGCCGCGCAGAATCCGGTACACGTTGTTGCCGTCGCCTTCGAACTGGAGCACGACGTCCACGATATGTTCCAGAACCTTCGGCCCGGCTATCGTGCCGTCTTTGGTGATGTGGCCGATGAGGAGGATGGAAGTACCCGTAGTCTTGGCGTATTTGAGCAGCATGGCCGCACACTCTCGGATTTGCGACACGCTTCCCGGCGAGGATTCGAGTACCTGGCTGTAAATCGTCTGGATGGAGTCGATGACCAGCAGGTCCGGCCGTACCGCTTCAGCCTGCCGGACGATGTCTTCGAGCAGCGTCTCGGCATAGACGAGGCATTCGCCGTCGCCCGCCGCAAGCCGGTTCGCCCGCATCTTTATCTGTTGGGGCGATTCTTCGCCGGATACGTAGAGCGTCCGCAGTCCCCGGCTGCCCAGTGCGAGCTGGAGCGCCAGGGTCGACTTGCCGATGCCCGGTTCTCCTCCGAGCAGTACGAGCGACCCCTGTACCATGCCTCCGCCCAGCACGCGGTTCACCTCCGCGCTGCCCGTATCGAGTCGGCGGTGCGTCACCTCTTCGATTTCCCCGACCGGTACGGGCCGCGACCGGGGTCGCTCGAACGGGACGGACTGTTGTTCCTCGCCGCGGCTGACCACCTCTTCCGCGAACGTGTTCCACTCGCCGCATGCGGGACATTTGCCGAGCCATTTGGGTGCCTCGTAGCCGCATGCCGTACAGAAATATGCCTTTTTTACCTTTGCCATCGGACAAGTATTTTCGGGTGTGTTCGATAAACGGCCGCATGAATGAACCGCCGTTGCACGACCGGACGATTGTCGCCGGTTTTCCGTTCGGAGAAGCTGGTTCCGAAACCGGTCGCACCGCTTCGTTACCGGGCGGTATCGTATCGGGTCGCTGCCGACCGTCGTGTGTTCCCTGCCTTTCGGCGGAGCGGGAATCCGCGCGGCGTTACCGGAGGCGGCGTTTGACGACCGCCGGGTTGCCTGCGGCCAGCGAATCGGCCGGGATGTCCCGCGTGACGACGCTGCCTGCCCCGATGATGCAGCGGTCGCCGATGCGCACGCCCGGACAGACCACGACGCCTCCGCCCAGCCAGCAGTCTTCGCCGATTTCGATGGTTGCGCCGCGCTCTATGGGTTTGCGCCGCTCGATGGGGTCCATCGGATGAATCGGAGTGTAGAATTTGCAGTCGGGCCCGATGAGCGTATGGGCGCCGACGGTGATGCCGCCGCCGTCGAGGAAGGTGCAGTTCGCGTTGATGTAGGCGTGCTCGCCGAGCCGGATGCGGAATCCGAAGTCGCAGAAGAACGGGGTGATGAGTACCGACGAGGGAGCCCGGTCGGGAATGAGTTCCGTAAGGGCCTTTTCGTAACGTTCCGTATTGAGGCGGGAGCAGGCGTTCAGCAGTTCGAGTTTTCGCCGTGCTTCGCGGCTCAGCCGACGCACTTCGGGGTCGGTGATGTCGTACATCGCGCCTGCGAGCATTTTTTCCAGTTCGGTCATGGGGGTGCGTATCTATTTGATGAACAGCCGGTAGATATCGTTGCCCGTTGCATAGATGACGAGCGTGAAGAGAAGAAGCATGCCGACGACCTGAGCGTACATCAAGAATTTGTCGCCCGGCTTGCGACCCGTGACGACCTCAGCCAGCAGGAACAGTACGTGGCCGCCGTCGAGGGCCGGTATGGGCAGGATGTTCATGACGGCGAGGATGATGGAGAGCAGTGCCGTGATTTCCCAGAATGCCTGCCAGTTCCAGCGGTCGGGGAAGATGCTGCCGATGGATAGCGGGCCGCCGAGCGATTTGTAGGCTTCGGTCTTGGGCTGGAAGACGAGTTTCAACTGTTTCCAGTAATTGTTCATTTCCTCCCCGATGCGTTTCGAACCGGCGGGTATCGCCTGCCAGAAGGTATAGTCCCGTGTGTGGACGGGAGTTACGGCCAGCATGTCTACCGCGGCACCCATCCTGCCGTCGTCGGCGATGCGGACCGGAAAGCGGTGTTCGACCGTCATTCCGGCGCTGTCGCGTTCCACGTCGATTGCGACCGTGCTCCCCTTGTGCCGGGGAAGGAGTTCGGTGTATTGGTCGAAGTATTCGAGCCGCCTGCCGTCGAGTGCGACGAGCCGGTCGCCCGGCCGGATGCCCGCTTCGGCCGCACCGCTGCCCTCGACCACCTGTCCTACGAGGAAGGGATAGCGCGGCGTGATGAAATCGACGTCTTCGGCCAGCTCGGTGACCGAAACGTCCGGCGTGCGGAACGTTACCGTGTCGCCGCCGCGGAGCACCTCGACCGTATAGTTCTGTTCGAGCAGCAGGGCGATGCGCAGCTGGCGGAAGTCTTCGTAGTCGTTTCCGTTGACCGACAGGATGCGGTCGCCGTCGCGGAAGCCCATCTCTTGTGCCTGGTCGCTGAACACATACCCGTAGCGCATGTCGCGGGTGGAGAGGTAGCTTTCGCCCCACTTCCAGCTGATGCCCACGTAGATGACGAAGGCGAGGAGGACGTTCATCAGCACGCCGCCCACCATGATGAGCAGGCGCTGCCAGGCGGGTTTGCTCCGGAACTCGTCCGGTTTCGGCTCGCTTTTCAGCTGTGCGGTATCCATGCTCTCGTCCACCATGCCGGCGAGTTTGACGTATCCGCCGAACGGTATCCACCCGATTCCGTAGCGCGTACCCTTGCGGGTGAACGATGCGACGGGGTGGCCGAAGAAGAGCTGGAACTGTTCGACGCGCACTCCGAAGATGCGTGCGAAGAGGAAGTGCCCCAGTTCGTGTATGATGACCAGCAGCGAGAAGCTGAGGATGAATTGCAGTACCTTGATGAGTATGTCCATAAAAACGGTTCTGGTATCGGGGCCCGGTTTCGGGCGTACCCTTCGCCCTGCGGCGGTCGGTACGGGTTCCGTGCCGGGCCGGCTGTGCTGTGTAAACGCCGGTTGGGCTGTAATAGTATGCGGGGAGGTTCCCTGCGTGTCGTTTCCGGCAATAGCTTCCGCCGCCGGGCGGTCATATCATCGTTTCTACCATGCGGCGCACCTCCCGGTCGCACGCGATGTAGTCCGCGATGTCGGGCGAGGGGACGTAGTCCGCCCGTTCGAGGGCCTGTTCGATAAGCCGGACGATGCGCTGGTAGCCGATGCGACCGCCGAGGAATGCCGCCACGGCCGCCTCGTTCGCCGCATTCATGGTGCAGGGCGCCGTTCCGCCGCGCTTCAGGCAGTCGTATGCGATGCCGAGCGCCGGAAACTTGTCGCCGTCCACCTCCTCGAAGGTGAATGCCGGCGTTTTCGCGAAGTCGAGGCGCCGGCCTCCGTAGTCCGGTCTTTCCGGAAAGGTGAGCGCGTACTGTATCGGCAGGCGCATGTCGGGCGTGCCGAGCTGCGCTTTGACGGCGCCGTCCTCGAATTCCACCATGGAGTGTACCACCGACTGGGGGTGTACGAGCACGTCGATGCGTTCGGCCGGGAAGCCGAACAGCCAGTGCGCTTCGATGACTTCGAATCCCTTGTTCACCATCGTGGACGAATCGACCGTTATCTTCGCGCCCATGCTCCAGTTGGGGTGCCGGAGCGCCTCTTCGACGGTCACTTCGCACAGCCGCTCCTTCGGCGTGCGCAGGAAAGGCCCCCCCGATGCGGTCAGGATGAGCCGCCGTGCCGGAGATACTTCGCCTACGAGGGACTGGAAAATGGCCGAGTGTTCCGAATCGACCGGCAGAATGCTCGCTCCGCTGCGCCCGGCCGCTTCGATGATTTGGCGGCCGGCAATCACGAGGCTTTCCTTGTTGGCTAAGGCCAGCTTCTTGCCCGTTTCAGCCGCCGCGAGCGACGGCATCATGCCTGCATAGCCTACCAGGGCATTCACCACCACGTCGGCGCTGCCGCCCCGGACGACCTGTTCGATGGCTTCGGCACCGGCGTAAACCTTTATCGGCAGGCGGGCGAGCGCAGCCCGCAGGTCGCCGTAGTACCGTTCGTCCGCGATGACGACGGCATCCGGTGCGAACTCCGCGGCCTGTTCGGCGAGCTGCCGCCAGTTCGTGCCTGCGGTGAGTACGGCCACCTCGAACCGGTCGCTCCGTGCACGGACGATGTTGAGCGTCTGTCTGCCGATGGAGCCGGTAGCGCCCAGCAGTGCTATCCTTTGTTTCATTTCCCTTTTTATTGGAATATCACGTATTTTTCCGGGTCTACCGGACGACCGTCTGCCCACAGTTCGAAGATGAACTCGCCGGACGGACGTGTGGCGTTGTCCACGACGCCGGGTTCCAGATAGCCGATGACCTCTCCCGCCTCCACGCGGTCGCCGACCCTTTTCAGCAACTGGGAATTGTGCTTGTAGAACGAAATATAGTTGTCGCCGTGTTGTATCTGGATGGTGTTGCCGTCCTCCGGCGTCCATTGGCTCATCACCACCGTGCCGGCTTGGGCGGCGACCACCTGCTGTGCCCCGGAGGGTACCACGCCCGTGCCGAACATGTTCTTTCCGGGGTCGAATGTCGCGATGACCCGTCCCTTGACCGGTGCGATGAATTCCATGCGCCGAACCACCGTCCCCGAAGGAGTGACCATCCCCTCGACCAGTGCGAAACGTCCGTCGCCTTCGAGCTGCGCGCGGAGCAGCGAATCGGCTTCGGAAGGGGGGACGAGCGTTTTCGCTTCGGCGAGGGTGTCGGCCGCGGCGGGTTGTTCGGCTGCGGTTGGCGTCCGGCCTTCCATGATGAGCGCGACATTGTCGCCGTATGCCTGCATGATGCGGATTTCGTTTTCGAGGGAATCGAGCCTTTGGATGTTCCGTATAAGAAGTTCCCGCGCCTTTTTGCCGGGGTATCCCGGCAGGGAATCGAGTACGGGAGTATAGACGACCGCGGTGACCACTACCGCGAACATGACGAGCAGTACGCCGAGGATGGCCAGCGTCATGCGCATGGGACTGATGTACATGTACCACACTTCGCGGTCGAGCCCCCGGTCGCGTACGCTTACCCGGTGTTTCTTGGTGAAGTTCCGCATCAGGTATCCGAAACCGGTGCGTATCTTGTTGTTCTCTTTCTTCCTGCCCATGTGTCGGCGATTGCTTTACAAAAGTAGTAAATTAATGCGAGTTTGTCCGTTCCGTCCGGACGATTTGCGGGCTGCGGTCCGCAGTGCGGGATGTCGTTGCGCGTCGGTTCCTGCCGCGGTCGGTTCCCTGCCGGGCGTGCGGGGGCTTCCGCCGTCCGGCATATTCCGGTTTGCGTCCCTCCAACAGCTTTATTACGTACATCCTTCGTGCCGGAGCGTGCAGGCTGCATCGGCCGGTGGGGAAGCAGCGGGTTCTTCTCCGGCTGCAGGATGCGGTGCCGGTTGGGGGAAGTATGCGACAGGGCGCCTTTCTAAGGCGCCCTGTCGCATACATGGCTCCACAGCCGGGAACCTATGCTTCCGTTTCGGTGTCGAGTTCGTCGGAAACGAGGATGCGGCCGCAGTATTCGCAGACGATGATTTTCTTGTTCTGCCTGATTTCGAACTGTCGCTGCGGCGGTATGCGGTTGAAGCATCCTCCGCACGCATCCCGCTTCACGGTGACTACGGCCAGTCCGTTGCGCACGTTGGAACGGATGCGCGAATAGGCCGTGAGCAGCCTTTCGTCGATTTTGCCGCGCGCACGGGCTTCCTCCTCTCTCAGACGGGCCATCTCGTCGGCTGTCTCCTGGTCGATGCTGTCGAGTTCGGCGCGTTTCGCTTCGAGGTCTATCTTCCGTTCTTCGAGTACGGTCACGGCGTCTTCCGCCTGTTTCTTCTTCACCTTGATTTCGGCGGTATACTCTTTGATGTGCTTGTCGTTGAGCTGTATCTGGAGTTCCTGGTATTCTATTTCCTTGCTTATGGCGTCGAATTCACGGTTGTTGCGGACGTTCTTCTGCTGCTCGTTGTATTTGGATATCTGTATCTTGGCCTGTTCGGTATCCTCCTTTGCCTGTTTGACCTGCATGTTGAGTTCGTCGATGCCGCCCTTGATGTTGTCGATGCGCGTCTGGAGACCGGCCACTTCGTCCTCCAAATCCTGCACCTCGGTCGGCAGTACTCCTTTTATCTTATTGATAGCATCGATTTTGGAGTCGATTTTCTGGAGGTCGTAAAGCGCCATAATCTTCTCCTGCATCGAATAATCGACGGTGTCCGCCGTCTTTCTGCTTGTTGCCATATATTTTTTCGTTAAATGCTTATACCAAATAGTTTACCGGATTGACCGACTGCACGCTCCTATGGAGTGCAAAATTAGGCATTTTTTTCCGAATAATTTCATGGATAAGGTCGATGGCGCAATATTCGCTCTCGAAATGGCCGATGTCGGCTATTACAAGGTCGCGGTCGGCGTCGAGGAAGTCGTTGTACTTGAAGTCTGCCGAAAGGTAGATGTCGGCTCCGGCCCGTTTTGCCTCGTGCATCAAGGATGCTCCGGCTCCGGTGCAGACTGCCGCCCGCCGGACCGTCGGTTGCGTGAGAGCGCTGTACCGGATGCAGCCGACCGAAAGTCTGTCGCGCACCATGCGCAGGAATTCCGTCGTCGGTATCCCGCATTCCGTTTCGCCGACCACCCCGAATCCGGAACCGGGAACCCCCGTGTCGGTCGGCTCCAGCAGCATAACGTTCCGCAGCCCCAGCAGATTGCCCAGCTTGCGGCTCATTCCTTCCGGAGCGCTGTCGAGGTTGGTGTGGCAGGCATAGAGCGCGATTCCCTGCCGCAGGGCCAGGGCGACGGTGCGTTCGATGTAGGTGCTCCCTGTGAGGCGTTTCAGCGGATGGAAGATGACCGGATGGTGGGCGATGACGAGTCCGGCTCCGAGGGCGGCGGCTTCGGTCACGACGGCCTCGGTGATGTCCACGCACAGCAGGGCGCTATCGGTTTCCGCATCGCCGTTGCCGACGAGGAGTCCGCTGTTGTCGTAATGCTCCTGGAGCGACAGGGGAGCCGCCTCTTCCAGGACGGCCGTAATTTCCTTTATCTTCATATCGATTCGGTTTGTCGGTTCGGTGTCCGGCGGCGCCATGCCCTTTCGGGGGGCGGGACGGCTTGGAACATATCAGAAAAGCGTCTGTTCGATGGCCTGCACTTTCGGTTTCGGCTCCTCTTCCGGCGCCTCTTCGCCTGCGGCAGCTTCGCCGGCGAAGGCCGCCTTCGCCGATTCGAAGCCGTCATCCGCCGCGGCCGCTCCCGCCTGCAGCAGTTCCAGCGGCACGGCTACTTCGAATAGTACCTGTTCCTCGAAAGGCGGCCGGGAGGAGGCCGGAGCTGCGGCACCGTCTGCCGGTTGTTCGGTACGCCCGGCTGTTTCCCGTGCGCTGTTTGTCAGCGCACCGCCCTCCTCCTCTCCCGTGGAGTATGATTTTACGGCATCGCCTGCGGCCTGCGGCATCGCTTCGTCCGCAAGGTCGTCGGTGTCGTCGTCCACCGTCTGCCCTTCGTAGGCGAGGTCTTGTTTGATTTCGAGCAGAATGGCGCGTATGTTCATCAGCCGTTCGGTAATCTCCGCGTCGCGGTCCACCTCCTTACGGTAGTCGCGGATGTGTTTGCGGGCGACCTCGATTTTCATGTTCCGCTCTTTGAGCAGGTGGTAGATGATGCGGATGTTGTCCACGTCCTTCGGGGTGAAGAGGCGGTTGCCCTTCTTGTTCCGGTGCGGTTTGAGGATATCGAACTCCTGCTCCCAGTAGCGCAGCAGCGAGGGATTCACGTCGAACATCTCCGCCACTTCGCCCATGGAGTAGTAGATTTTGCCTTTCTTATGGTTTATCTCCTGCATAGTCGGTCGGGTTGGGGGTGACTGAAAACGCCGCAATTTACGAAAAAAACGCCGAACCGCCCCATGCCGGAAGCCGAAGGTGCATTCCCGCTTTGCAGCAGGCTCCCTTGTCCCTCACCGGTTCGCAGCGGAACGGTGTTCGCCGCGAACGCGGCAGGCGTCGTAATCCACGGTAAGTACATCGAAGGCCGTAACGAAATCCGTGCCCAGCGAACCGTATTCCGTACCGGCCGCGGCTCCCGCGCCGCCGTCCGGGAGGACATCGGTATCGTGCAGCGTGAAGGGAATGCTGTCCAGCATCAGTTCCAGCGAAGGCATCCGATAGCAGACGGTTTCCACGATACCTGCGAAACCGCCTATCCGTACCGTATCCCGTATGCCGCGGGCGTCGACCTCGTTCCGGAACTTTTCGTAGAAAGACGGGTAGCATGTCGTCGAGACGTTTCCCGTATCGAAATGGAAGAGCAGCGGGATGTCTCCGGCGAAGATGCGGATGTAGGGCTGGAAGCTGTTCAGCATCATGTTCGCCGTCTCTTCAGTCCCGTCCGTGTGCAGCGTGGGCTTGGCGGGGAAGACGATGCGCCGCGTGCGGTTGTCGATGGCGAAACTGCCCGCCTTGCGCATGAAAGCATTGCCGAGCACCGCACTGATGACTTCGATGGTGTCCGTCGCCGGGTCGGGTGGCGACACCAGGAAGACGGGGTTCCGCATCACGATGCCGCCCACCTCGATGCTGTCGGTCACGCCGAGGCCGACCGTTCCCCATTCGATGCCCGCCACGGGTATCGAGTCGGCGATTATCCGGATGCCGTTCGCGCGGGCAAAAGCCTCGGAAACGAAGTTGAACTGTGCCGCGCCCGTGTCGAAGACGAAATCGCGGATGTTGCCGCCGATGCGTACCGGGACGGTCATGATACGGCCCCGCCCGATGCTGTCGAGCCGGTAAGGTACCGATGCCGCACGGTCGGGCATGACGAGCTGCGGGGCGGGATGTCTGGCTAAGGCGTGACCCGTTCGCCGGAGAAATTCGAGACTGAAGCGCAGGCCGTCGGGCAGACTGCCGCCCGCACCGGCAATGAAACCGTCCGCAAGTTCCGCAGCTTCGGCGTACCGGTCGAGCATGAAGAGGTCGAGCAGGGACATGAATACCATACTCGTGGTATTGTCGGGGCCGAGTTCGCCGCCGTATGTCTCCAGCAGTTCCGTTGCGGCGGCGAGCGCCTCTTCCGGACGGTTGAACCAGGTGCCGGTCAGGGTCGCCGCGATGCCCCGCAGTACGGGCGAGGCGATGCTGTCTCCCATTTTGGAGAACGCTTCGTGCAGCGCGAAACAGTCGCCGGCATCCAGCAGGCGGGCGATGTGCCGGTCGGTTTCCTGGGCTTCCGCCGATGCGGGCCCTATCGCCGCGGCGAGCAGCAGCAAAAGATGCAATACGTATTTCATGACGTTCATCGTTTGTCGGAGCAGTCGGCAGCCGGAACTTCGTGCCCGGCCGTCGATGCCGCAGCTGTAAAGATAAACATGATGGTGCTGCCGTGCAAGAACTAAAACGAAACAGGGCGCATGGGGCACGGCATATTTTCCTACCTTTGTTCCGTAAAAGGATTCGAATATGGTGCACAAGATAAGAGGGGCGGTGGTGCGCGGCAACAGCATCGGCCGCAGGCTCGGTTTTCCCACCGCAAATATTCCCGTTGCGGCGGAGGTGCCCGTGCAGGACGGGGTGTATGCGGCCGAGGCGCGCGTGGACGGAACGCTTTACCGCGCCATGGTGAACATAGGGACGAGGCCCACCGTGGGCGACGGTGCGGGCCGGTTCGCGGAAGCGAACCTGTTCGGTTTCGACGGCGACCTGTACGGCAGGCCGGTCGTCCTCTTCCTGTTGGCGTACATCCGGCCCGAACGCAGGTTCGATAGCCTCGATGCTCTGAAGGAACAGCTTGCTGCCGACCGGAAGACGGTTTCGGAATATTTTGAAAATGCGGCAGGTTGATGTTGCGATTTTTATGGTTTCGACGCGGCATTTGCTTTTTATATAAAAATATATGGCTGCCTTAGTGTAGTTTTTGATTAATTAATCTGTAATTGATAAAAAATATTAAAAATGTTTTTGGATGAATCGATACCTTACAGGGTGGCGGACAAGTCGCTCGCCGTATGGGGTAGGAAAGAGATAGAGATTGCGGAGAAGGAGATGCCCGGCTTGATGGCCGTTCGCCGCAAGTATGCGCCGCAGAAACCGCTGGCCGGGGCCCGCATCATGGGGTCGCTCCACATGACCATTCAGACGGCCGTGTTGATAGAGACGCTCGTCGAACTCGGCGCCGACGTACGCTGGTGCAGCTGCAATATCTTTTCGACGCAGGACCATGCGGCAGCGGCGATTGCCGAACGGGGCATTCCCGTGTTTGCATGGAAAGGGGAAAGCCTTGAAGAGTATTGGTGGTGTACGGCCATGGCGCTCAGCTTTCCCGGTGGTCGGGGGCCGCAGCTGGTCGTGGACGATGGCGGCGATGCGACGCTTTTGATTCACAAGGGGTTCGCGGCCGAGTGCGATGCCGCGTCGCTCGAAGGGGAACCCGCTTCGCACGAAGAGGCGGTCGTCATCGAAACGCTGCGCCGGTGTCTGGCGCAGGACGGCACGAAGTGGCACCGGCTCGTAGCGGAGTGGAAGGGCGTTTCGGAGGAGACGACTACCGGAGTGCACCGCCTCTATCAGATGCAGGAGCGGGGCGAACTGATGGTGCCCGCCATCAACGTGAATGATTCGGTAACCAAAAGCAAGTTCGACAACCTGTACGGCTGCCGCGAGTCGCTGGCCGACGGCATCAAGCGTGCGACGGACGTGATGATAGCCGGCAAGGTGGTGGTCGTGTGCGGTTACGGTGATGTGGGGAAAGGGTGTGCGTCGAGCATGCGTTCCTACGGCGCGCGCGTGATTGTGACCGAAATCGACCCGATATGCGCTTTGCAGGCAGCCATGGAGGGGTACGAGGTGAAGACCGTCGAGGAGGCCCTTGCCGAAGGCAACATTTTCGTGACCTGCACCGGTAACCGTGACATCATCACGCTCGAACACATGTACGGCATGCGCGACCAGGCCATCGTGTGCAACATCGGCCACTTCGACAACGAGATACAGATGGCGCGGCTCGACGGCGACGCGGCGGTTTCCAAAAGCGTCATCAAACCGCAGGTGGACAAATATACCTTCCCGGACGGCCATTCGATATTCGTGCTGGCCGAAGGGCGTCTGGTGAATCTCGGCTGTGCGACGGGCCATCCCTCCTTCGTGATGAGCAATTCGTTCACCAACCAGGCGCTCGCCCAGATGGAACTGTGGGCCACGCGGGAGCATCCCGTGCCGGGCGTACGCTGCCTGCCCAAGCACCTCGACGAGGAGGTCGCCCGCCTGCACCTCCAGCAACTCGGCGTACACCTTACGCGTCTTACGCCCGAACAGGCCGCTTATATCGGCGTCAGTCCGGACGGCCCGTACAAGTCGGAGATTTACCGCTATTGACGCGACACGAAGCGAAAGATGCTAAAACTCCCGGTGCCCGCAGGTACCGGGAGTTCATTTCGATGAAGGTTCCGGCCGGCCGTGCTTCGTTCGCCGCATCGACGGATTTGCAGGCATCCGTTATCGCACATGCCGACAGACGGCATCCCTCCCGCTGCTTCGGAACGTGCAGTGTCCGGCATTCCTGTGCGGAAGCTGTGAAGCGGTGAAGGGGACGTCGCCCCTTTGCAGTCTCGGTGCGCATCCTGCCGTTTCGGAAAATGGTGCGCGGAATATCGGAGGGGGCGGTTCGGAGCATTGGTCGGCTGCTTCCGGCAGCGGAAACGGAACAGGAAACGGGGCGTTCCGTGTCGCGGTGGTGTGCGGAGGCTTCCCTATTCCTCTCCGAGGGACGGTCTTTTGCCTTCTTTGCGGCTTGCCGGCGGCAGCGGGAGCGAAGCTTCTGGCGGTGTACATTGCCAGAGGCTTGCAGTTTCGTCCTATTTCGCCAGGGGCTGTTCCCTTCGCGGCGCGGTCCATGTTTTCCGCCGCGTCATGGAGTAGGCTTTTTTGGGAAAAAGGAAGATAACCAGCGTGGCGCCACCTGCGAGCAGGAAGACGACGCTGACGGTCACCGTCGCATTGACGAAGAATTGGTTGATGTAGAGTTCCGCCGCGGTGTAGTCGCCCAGATGCTGCATCAGTTTGACGAGGGCATAAACGCTTTTGTAGGCATACATGCCCGGAATCATCGGCAGCAGTGCGGGAATGTAAAGCACCGTGAGCGGACAGTGCGACAGGCGTCCGAACCAAAGCGCGAGCAGCCCGATGGTCATCGAGGCGCAGAACGATGCTGTGGCGATATCCATTCCTCCGTAGTGCATCAGCGTGTAGCGCAGCGCGTGCCCCGCTGCGGCGAGGACGGCGATGTATGTGAATGCCCGCCGCGGCGGATGGGAGATGGCACCGAAACCGATTGCGGCGACGGCAGCGAGCAATCCGTCCGTAATGATGTCCGTTATCATAGCAGGTTTTTCATGAACAGAAGCAGGGGTACGGCCAAGCCCGTAGCGATGCAGATGACCAGCAGCGTGGCCTGAATAAGGCGCGAGGTGCCCGTGACCGTATGTCCTTCGAGGATGTCGATGATGCCGTTGATGAGCGGTACGCCCGGAATGAGGAAGAGTACGCTCGTACCGATGGCGATGTTCGGCGTCCAGCCGGGAATGAGTGTCAGGGAAGCGAACATGGAGGCGGCGAAGGCCGACACCATGAAAACGATGAAGTGGTTGTAATGGCGTTTCTGCATCTGCTGGCGGATGAACATGCCCAGCAGCGTGGCCAGAACTACTGCCGCCACGGCGCCCCACGACCCGCCGAACAGCCTGCAAAAGGCGCCGTTTGCCAGCCCCACGAGGACGAGTATCCGGTAGGGCGACATTTTCGGACGGGCAATGATTTCCCGATACCGTGCTTTCAGCTCGGCCAGCGGCATGTGGGTGTCGTAGGCCTCCCAGCTCAGCGCGCTGAGTTCGGAGTTGTATTCGAAGGAGATGGGAAGCGCCGGTATGGAGAGTACCTCGGTATTGACACTGCCCGTGTCCGCGTCGTCGAATACGGTGAGCACGATGGTTTTGGACAGCGTCGTCATGTGTATCCGCAGGCCGAAGGCCTCGCCGATGCGCGACGAGTTCCGCAGCACACGCGAGGTATGCACGCCCGAACCGAGCAGGCACGTCGCGTATTCGGCTATGAACCCCGTTATCTCTTTCAGTTCCTCGTTCGTTTTCATATCCCCTGCGCGGCTGGTTTTGCCGCGGCGCTGCAAAGGTAGTGCACGGAAGGAAAATTTCCGCGGCGCAGCGACCGTCTCCGCCGATTTTTTCCGCCGCCGGGAACGGAAAAAGGCACGGCCGTCAGAGGCCGTGCCTTGCACCGGGTGCCGGAAGCGCCCGTTACAGGTAGATGACGTGGAGCCGTGCCAGCCCCAGCCGGTACTCCAGTTCGGTGCGTATGCGTACTTCGAGCGCCGAATAAAATGTGTCGAGTTCGGAGTAGTAGTCCACGATGTTGATTTGTCCCGCTTCGAGCGTCCGGCCGAGCATGTCGGTGTATTCCGCCGCGTCGGGCATGGTACTGAAAGACTCCAGCATCCGGCCCGTATAGTCCACCTTCAGGTAGAGTTCCCGGACCGCACTGCGCTTTTCGGTCAGCGCCGATTCCGCTCCGGCCTTCGCCGCCTGTTCCATGGCGCGCGCCCGCTTAACGTTGAAGCGGTTGGAAAAAAGCGGGATGCTCAACCCGGCCGAAAAACCGTTGAAACGTTCTCCCGTACCGTATTCGTACTTGTAGCCGAGTTCGATTTTCGGAAGCGCCTGCTGGCGGCTCAGGCGCACGTCGTAGCGGGCGCTTTCCTCCTGCAGACGGAGCGCCGTGAGGTCGGGCGCACAGGTCTCCCAGTCTGCCAGCAGCGCCTCCAGCGGCATCATCGCTTCGGCCGGAGGCATCCGGTAACCGCATTCGGGCAGTTCGCCGCCGTTGAGCGCTGCGAGTCGCTGCGAGAGTTCGATGATGCGTTTGTCTACCTCCGAGAGCTCCTCGCGCAGCAGCAGGTATTCGAATTCCGTCCGGTTTCTGTCGATGGCCGTCGCGTCGCCCGTTTCGTAGCGCGAAGCGAACAGGGCGGCCATGTGTTCGGCAGCGGTCAGGCGCGGAGCGTTGATTTCGGCAATGCCGTGCAGCGCGCACAGTTCGAGATAAACCTCCTGGGCCTCCAGCAATATCTGTTGCCGCAGGGCGAGGTATTCGGCTTCGTATTGCCGTGCACGCGTTGCCGCTATCCGGCTCCGGGTGGCGTAGAGCATCGGCAGGTCGAAGGACTGCGACACCTCCAGCTCGCCTTCCTTGCCGAGTGCCGCGGGAGCATCGCCCATCGAGCTGTACGATATCGAGAGCGGTTCGAGCGAGTTGCCCGTGCGGGCTTCGTAGGTGCGTCCCGCGGTCGCGTATGCTTCGGCACGCAGCGACAGGTTGTTCCGTTCCACGCTTTCGAGCACGCGCCGCAGTTCGTCCTCCTGTCCCTTTACGGTCGCGGGCGCCGCCGCCAGCAGCGCCGCGGCGAGAACCGTTATGATTTTGCTATTCATCCTGATTGCATTTGTCGGTTGATAATTCGCCCCCCGCGCGGCGGAGCCGCCGTTTCTCGGCCCGGCTGCTGAAGAGCATGTACATGATGGGCATGACGAAGCCGTTGAGCAGCGTGGAGCTGACCAGACCGCCCAGAATAACCTGCGCCATCGGACTCTGTATCTCGTTGCCCGACACGTCGCCGTTCACCGCCAGCGGGATGAGGGCGAGGGCCGTGGTGAGCGAGGTCATCAGAATGGGCGTGAGGCGGTCGAGCGAACCGTGCACCACGGCGTCGTACATCGTGCAGCCTTCGGCGCGCAGCTGGTTGTAGCGCGACACCAGCAGGATACCGTTGCGCACCGAGATGCCGAAGAGCGAGATGAATCCGATGATGGAGGGAATGCTGACCACGCCCGATGTTATCCAGATGCTCGCCACGCCTCCGACCAGTGCGAAGGGGAGGTTCACCATAATCATCGTCGAGAGGGGGACGCTTTTGAACTCCTGGAACAGGAGCATGAAGACCACGAGGATGGCCAGCAGCGATGCGAAGACGAGCGTGCGCGAGGCCGACTGCTGGCTTTCGAACTGCCCGCCGTACTCCACGTAGTACCCTTCCGGAAGGACGATGTCCCGATCTACGGCCCGGCGGATGGCTTCCACCGCCCCGCCCAGGTCGCCTCCGACGACGTTCGCCGAGACGACGATTTTTCGTTTCACGTTCTCGCGGCTGACCGTGTTGGGGCCGGTCGAGGATTCGATGTCGGCCAGGTAGCTGAGCGGTACCTTGACGCCGTTGCCGTCCACGAGCAGGTTGCCGATTTTTTCTATCGTGTTGCGCCGGTCGTCGGCCACCTTGACCGTAAGGTCGAACGTATTGTTGCCTTCGTACACCTGCGATACGGCCTGTCCGGCGAGCGCCGTGGCGATGTACTCGTTGAACTGCGGCATGGTGACGCCGTACAGGGCGAGCATCTCCCGCCGTGGCGTAATCTTCAGCTGCGACCGTTCCACCTGCTGTTCCACGCTGATGTCGGCGATTCCCTCAATATCCGATATGGACTGCCCTATCCGGGTGGCGAGCGCGTACATCCGGTTCAGGTCTTCGCCGAAAAGTTTGATGGCGATGTTGGCCTTGGTGCCGGAGAGCATGGCGTCGATGCGGTGCGAAATGGGTTGGCCGACCTCTACGGTGAGACCGCGCAGGTCGCCCAGCCGGTGGCGCACGTCGGCGAGGAATTCGTCGCGCGAACGCCTGTCGAGCACGAAAGGCGCTTCGAGTTCCGAGGCATTCACTCCGAGGGCGTGTTCGTCCAGCTCGGCGCGTCCGGTCTTGCGGGCCACGGTCTGTATCTCCGGTATTTCGAGGAGTATTTCCTCTACCATGCGTCCCATGCGGTCGGACTCTTCGAGCGATACGCCGGGCATTGTGGCGACGCTGATGGTTAGCGAACCCTCGTTGAACGGCGGCAGGAAGCTGCTGCCGAAGGTGCTGAATACCACGGCGGCACCGACGAACAGGGTGACGACCGCGGCCAGTACTGTCCGGCGGTGGCCCAGTACCCATGCGAGCGCTTTTCCGTAGATGCGTTTGCAGAACCGCGTAACGGGGGGCTCCTTCTGGCTGCGGCGGAGCGCCCGGTCGGAGGTGAGCATGTAGCTCGACATGACGGGCGTCAGCGTCACGGCCACCAGCAGCGAGGCGAGCAACGAGATGATGAAGGCCATGCCGAGCGGTTTGAGCATGCGCCCTTCCATGCCGCCGAGGAAGAAGAGCGGTACGAAGGCGACGATGGTGATGAAGGTGGCATTCACGATGGAGACGCGGATTTCGCGCGAGGCTTCATACACGACCTTCAGGCAGTTTTCCCGTTGCCCCTTGGGGCGTGCGTAGTTCTCCCGCAGCCTTTTGTATACGTTCTCCACGTCGATGATGGCGTCGTCCACGAGCGAACCGATGGCGATGGCCATACCGCCGAGGCTCATGGTGTTGATGGTATGTCCCGTCAGGCGCATCACGATGACGGCGATGAGCAGCGACAGGGGCATGGCCGTCAGCGATATGAGCGTCACGCGACCGTTCATGAGGAACACCAGCAGGACGAGCACTACGAAGAAGGCGCCCTCAATCAGCGAGTTTTTGATGTTGTTTATCGAACTGTCGATGAAGCGCGACTGGCGGAAAATGTCGGTCGCCACCTGCACGTCGTCCGGGAAGCCCGTGCCGAGCTCCGCGATGGTCGCGTCGAGCGCTTCGGTCAAGGCGATGGTGCTCGTGTAGGGCTGCTTGGTAACGGTAATCAGTACGCCCGGCCTGCCCTCCACGGAAGCCACGCCGAGCTGCGGCGACTTGGCGCCCGTCCGGACTTCGGCGATGTCGCCGAACGTTACGGGCGCTCCTTCGGCCGACATGCGGACGAGCCCTGCGGCTATCTGCTCCGTATCGGTCGTGGAGGCCATGCCCCGGACGATGTATTCGTTGCCGTATTCGTAGAGCACGCCGCCCGACGAGTTCCGGTTCATCTCCTCCGCCGCCGCGAGCACCTCGTCGAGCGTGATGCCGTAGGCGTCCATCTTTTCGGGCGAAAGCAGGATTTGGTACTCCCGGATGTCGCCGCCGAGGACGGCTACCTGCGATACGCCCGCAACGGAGAGCAGGCGCGGTCGGATGGTCCAGTCGGCCAGCGTGCGCAGCTCTTCGAGCGTGGTATCCCCGTCGGAGGTGAGGCCGATAATCATCATTTCGCCGAGAATGGAGGACTGCGGACCGAGGGTGGGTTGCCCTGCCGTGGGGGGCAGCTGTTCGGCTACCGATGCGAGCCTTTCGGAGACGATTTGCCGGGCGATGTAGATGTCGGTGTCCCAGTCGAATTCCACCCATACGACCGAGAAACCCGTCGTGGACTGCGAACGGACGCGGCGCACGTCGGTCGCGCCGTTGAGCGACGTTTCGATGGGGAAGGTCACGAGCCGTTCGACCTCCTCGGCGGCCATGCCCTGGGCTTCGGTCATGACCACCACCGTGGGTGCGTTCAGGTCGGGAAAGACGTCCACTTCCATGCGCGTGGCGGCCCATACGCCCGCAATGGCGATGAGCACCGCTGCGATAACCACTACCAGCCGGTTATCGAGCGAGAATCGGATGATTCTGTTCAACATGGCCGTGCGGGATTAGTGGGTGTGTCCGTGCGGTATGGCGTCCGATGCCGCGGCCATTTTCACATTGACGGCTCCGCGGACGACGATGCGCTCGCCGCCTTGCAGCCCGCGCAGGATTTCGACATCCGTGCCGTCGTCCGCACCCGGCCATACCTGTTGGCGGCGGTAGCAGTCCGCATCGAGCTGTATGTAGACGTAGTAGAGCCCCTGCTGTTCGGTCAGTGCCGAGAGGGGAACCGACACGACGTCGTCGCGTTCCCGGCCGAGCAGTACGACGTCGGCATACGTCCCGTCGGGGAAGCGTCCCGCGGCGTCGAATTCAAATACCACCGGTACGAGTGCCGAGCCTTCCGGAACGATGCGTCCGGTCGTGCAGCGCATGCCGTTCAGTTTGCTCACGCGGTAATATGCCTCCGAGGCGGGGGTGCGGAACGCGGCGTCGGTCATGCCGGAGAGCCGGTCGAAATAGCGCTGCGATACCAGCGCGCGCAGCTGCATGCGCCCCGTCCGGGCGATGGTGGCCAGCGGCTGTCCCATCTCCACGTAATCGCCCGGCGCCACCGACAGCTGTCGGACGTAGCCTGCGGCGGGAGCCTGGATGAGCGTCCCCTGCCGGTCGGATACCTTCACCGGGTCGTATTCCGCCTTGGCGCGCAGGTATTCGGCCTCGGCGGCGAGGTAGTCGCGCTGGGTCACCAGCTTGTCGGCATAGAGTGCTTCGATGCGCCGGAAATCGGCTTCGGCCTGATGGAAGGCGATGCGGGCCTTCTGCACCGCGTCGCCCGAAGCGAGTCCTCCGGAGGAGAGCCGGAACAGCCCCTGGCCGGCCTGCACGGCCGCATCGGGCAGGACGCGGCCGTCCACGAAGGTGACCACGCCCGCTATCGGTGCCGATACGACCGACAGTTCGCTTTGGGAGGCGTATATTTCGCCGCCGCAGTGCAGCGTTTCGCGGAACGGTCCGCGTTTCGCTTCCCGTACTTCGAAGTCGGTACGGGCGGCCTGCTCGGCCGGGAAAACGATTTCGTCCGGGTCTTCCGCAGCCGTTTCGTCTTCGGCGTGGAGGTGGCCGTCGTGGGTTTCGTCCGTGCCGTGGGTCGTGTCGGAGGGACAGGGCGTACCCTCCGGATGGTCGTGTACATGGCCGTCGCCGGCAGCCTGGCCGGTGGCCGTCGGCCCGTTTTCGTTTTTCGGGGCCGTGCGGCCTGCACACCCCTGCATGACGGCGAGCGCCAAGGCTGCCGTTATCAATAATATGTTTTTCATCGGGATTAAGACTTTATGCGGGGCCCGTGCGGGGGCCCGTGAATGAATGATGCGCGTGTGCCGTCCGCCCGTTCGGGTCTGCGGCAGGATGTATCAGCACATAAAGTCGGGAGCGCGGCAGGGGAGCGCGTCCGTAAGATATATCCGGATGTAGGGTTCCGCGTCGGAATGCCGGCCGTAACCGTGGAATGCGGTTTTCGTCCGGTTGTGCGTTACGAAAGTCTCGAAATCCGCGGTACAGGCAGCGCAGCCGCAATCGGGCGCATGGTCGGCGGCAGGCTCTTCGATACCGTCTTCTTCCTGTTGGGGCTGTGCTACGGTGATGCCGTGCGAAAGACACGAGGCATAGGGCTGCGTATGGTGCGCATTGCTGCCCGTGCAGATGCTGCCGCACGGGTTGGTCTTATAAAGGTGCGCATAATTCAGACATACGGCGGTCGCCGCGGCGTGGTGATGGTGCGGGATAAGCGCCACTGCCTGCATCAGCACGCAGAGCAAAAGCACCGTTTTTGCAAAGCAACTGTTTCCCAAACGCCTCATACTCCGCAAAAATAATTCTTTTTTCTAAATTCCGGAACGGCGGAAGCATTTTGTACGCAAAAGAGGCACGGGCGGCCTTGCGGCGTACCGTTCATGTCGGGCGGGGCGGCGGTCGGCACAGTGGGAACAGGGCGGGGAAGAGGAGAACGGAGGAAATGTATCGGAGGACAGGCCGTGCGGCATGGGGAGGTTTGCTGTCGGACGGCTTGTATGCTGCCGGCGGGCGCGTCGTGTATCGGGTACGTCGGGCGCGTTGTGCGTCGGGTGTCGGGGCGGAACCGTTTACGTATCCTCGCGTATCTTGCGGTCAGTGTACCCGGTGCGGGAATGCGCATCGGGGAGCGGACGGTGTCGCGGTCGATACGTTTTCGTCGGTCTCCGGTTCGGAACGGTGCGTGGGCGATACGATTCGGTTCGGCGACGAGGGCAGGCAAAAAGTTCTGTCGGCCGGTCGTCATCGGTTGCTTCCCGCCGGAGTGCGTGCGGTGGCTGCCCGAATCGGGGAATACCTGCCGGGCAACAGGACGGTATCCGTCATACCGTTTCTGTCCTGTCCGCGGCGGTCGGCGGGAGAGGGATGTAAAAAACCCGCTCCGAACATCGGAGCGGGTTTTCTTGGTACCGGATGTACGTCCGCCGTGCGGCAGACGGTAATGCGTATTGCGGCGTGCTATTTCGTGGCCATGTATTTGATGAGTTCTACCACCTTGTTGGAGTAGCCCCATTCGTTGTCGTACCAGCTGACCAGCTTCATGAAGTTGCCGTTGAGGGCGATGCCGGCTTCGGCATCGAAGATGGAGGTGCGTGCGTCGCCGATGAAGTCCGACGATACCACCGCATCTTCGGTATAACCGAGGATACCCTTGAGTTCGTTCTCGGAAGCGCGTTTCACTTCGGCCTTGATTTCGTCATAGGTCGCCGCTTTTTCGAGACGTACGGTGAGGTCCACCACCGAAACGTCGAGGGTGGGGACACGGAACGACATGCCGGTGAGTTTGCCGTTGAGCGACGGGATGACCTTGCCTACCGCTTTGGCGGCACCGGTCGAGGACGGGATGATGTTGCCCGCTGCTGCGCGGCCGCCCCTCCAGTCTTTCGCGGACGGACCGTCCACGGTCTTCTGGGTGGCCGTAGTGGCGTGTACGGTGGTCATGAGCCCTTCGATGATGCCGAATTTATCGTGTATTACCTTGGCCAGCGGCGCGAGGCAGTTCGTGGTGCAGGAGGCGTTGGAAACGATGTCCTGTCCGGCATAGGTCTCGTTATTCACGCCCATGACGAACATGGGGGTGTCGTCCTTTGAGGGAGCCGACATCACCACCCGTTTCGCACCCGCCTTGAGGTGTGCGCCGGCGAGTTCCTTGGTGAGGAACAGCCCGGTCGATTCGACTACGTATTCCGCACCCACTTCGTTCCATTTGAGGTTCGCCGGGTCTTTCTCGGCCGTTACGCGTATCGTTTTGCCGTTCACGACGAGGTTGCCGTCCTTCACTTCCACGGTACCGTCGAAACGACCGTGAACGGTGTCGTAGCGGAGCATGTAAGCCATGTAATCGACCGAGATAAGGTCGTTGATACCCACTACCTCAACGCCGCCCTGTTTGATGGCGGCACGGAAAACGAGGCGTCCGATACGCCCGAAACCGTTGATACCGATTTTGATATTTGGCATGATGTTGTAATTATTTATTGGTAAAAACTTTTGTTATTTTTTTCTCGTAACGCAAAAGTACTTACTTTACATATGGTGCGCAAATAAATACTTTATATTTTTTGCAATCGTTCCGGCAGCAGCTCCGGCGCTGCATTTCCGATACACATAATGGGCCAAACCCGTTTTACGTATCTGCAAAAGCAATACCCTTCGCAAGTTTGTTCGTTTACGGAAAAGTTCGTACATTCGTCGTGTCTCGTGCCTTCCTGTGGCGCGGGGCGGACATACGTAAAGTGTTTTCGCACTGTCCTTCAAAGAAAATGTGGCAATTTTCCTTAGCAAGGGACGACGAACAAACACGCATCTGGTATAGCATGTTCGGACGACACGCTTTCGCGGTCGTACCCCATCTATACTCAGTGTGGGGTATTGCATCGTTTATTTTGCTATGGGTTTGCCACAACCTTCTTTGAGATAGACGAAACTGACTCCACACTTTATTTTTAGGAATTGCCGGAAGGGGAGTCGGCCGGTATAAATCATGTAAAAATGAGTCGTTTTTTCATTTCGAAGATGTGCTGCATCGTCGCGGCGCTGTGGCTGTCGGCATGCACCGAAAGTACCCCGCAGGATGTACCGCAGCCCACTCCGCCCTCTGCCCAGACCCTCGACATCGATGCGGGCGCCGATGCGGATTATACGGGGGCCGCTTCGGCATCCGAATTGGAACTGTTCATCGTTTCGGAATCCGACTGGCAGCTGACCGTATCCGATACGAGGGCTGCAGTCGATTGGATTACCCCCTCGGCTACCAGCGGTAAGGCCGGAAAAAGTTCGGTTACGCTCGCCGTCTCGGAAAACATGTCGCAGGATGACCGGGTGGCCAGCATACAGTTGGCCAACAGCGTTTCGGACATGACGTTCACCTATACCCAACGACATTACGACCCGGCGAATCTGACGCTTTCCATAGACGAGCTGGAGGTCGGCAGCGAGGCGGTCAGTCAGACATTCACGCTCGAATCGGCGCTGGACTGGACGCTGGCCAGCAGCGATGAAAGTTTCTGTACGGTATCACCCATTCGCGGTGAGGCGGGAGAACATACGGTCACCGTTTCCATTACGGGCAATACTTCGACCGACCGGGAACGGACGGCGACTCTGACTGCGCGGTCGGGTTACGAGACGGCGACCGTAACGGTTACGCAGGAGCGCAGAAAACCGGAACTGAATATCGACCGGGGGATTGAGACGCTCGACGACCTGTGCCGTTTCCGCGATGCCGTGAATGCCGGCGAAAGCCTTGCCGAGTGGAAATACAACGGCGAAATCAATCTGCTGGCGGATATCGACCTGTCGTATATAGACGAATGGCAGGGTATCGGCACCCCCGACAATCCCTTTACGGATACGTTCAACGGCAACGGTTTTTCGGTCAAGAACATGAAGATAACTACCGGTGACGATACCGGATTCTTCGGGACGTGCGAAGGCGGAACCATCAAAAATTTGGTGCTCGAAGATGCTTACAGCAATCTATGCGGCATCTGCGGCACGTGCGCTCCTACTCAGTATCCTGTGAAAATCATCAACTGCACCGTATCCGGATACGTGAAAGAAGCGCCTTTCGGGTGGTGTGGCTCGGAAAACGGCAGCGGGCAAACCGTTCAGATAACGGACTGTACCAACAGGGCGCTGACGACGTATCCGATTTGCGGTGGAAGCGCAGCGGTATCCTCGTGCGCCAACGAAGGAGTATATTGTTATCCATATAATCTCGATTACGAGTTCACGGACGATGGCTATAAAATCGATGAGGAGTTGTTCGATACGATAACGGAACTCGGAATATTTTCCGTGGAGGATTTCGTCGATTACGTGCATACTTCGCTGGAAGATTTGTACATTTCTGTGACAGGAGATTATTCAAACAAAAGTTTTAATTGGAACGTCAATGATAATTTTGTAAAACTCGCCGCCGAGTCGCAGTCGCTCGAAGAATTACGGGTATCTTTTAATGAACGCTCGGTCTATACAACAGCGGCAGCACAACTGGAGCGTTTGTCCGAACTTATCGACCTGTGCGAGCATATCAAGTTGTTGGAATGCGATTTAGGTAATGAGTTTTACAGTGGGGGGGCTCCACGCCTTTATCTCCGTAATGCAAAACCGGAACTGGAAACACTGATTGTTCGGAGCAGTCGCTATGGGTCTTATTTCAGCATCGCGCTTTCTGCCGATGAAATGTTTCCTGCATTGAAAAGAATCGAATACGACGGTTACTACTATAGCACTCTTATCCCTTCCGTATGCAAGGAACTGGTGCTTTCCTGCCGCGATTCATACTTGATTATCGAACATGCACAGTTGGAATATATCGAAGTCAGCAACACCGATTTGATGCGCCTCGATGTCAGCAAAACGAACCTGGGCGAGAGTACGTACCGGTATCCGTTGAAGTGTGCTGGCTGCGGTTCGTACAACAAGGAACCGCTGACTTTAGTATTGAAAAAGGGCTGGAATATAAACGGTATCAACCAGAACGTCAATTATGGTTGTATCGATTCCGACACGGTCATCGAATACGCGGATTGATGTCCGGCGTCTGCTGCCTGCACGGGGAACCCGACGATAACGGAAACTAAGCGTCCATCATCCCTCTGGCCCGTTTGGCCATTGCCGAGGTGAAGACGAAATCGTTGAGTTCCCTGTTGTCGGCATGCAGCATGTCGTCTCTGGTTCCTTCCCACCACTTGCGTCCTTCGTTGATGAATACGATTTTTTCGCCGATTTCCATGACCGAATTCATATCGTGGGTATTGACGATGGTGGTGATGCCGTACTCCTTGGTGATGTCGTATATCAGCCGGTCGATGACGTTGGAAGTGACCGGGTCGAGTCCCGAATTGGGTTCGTCGCAGAACAGGTACCGCGGATTCATCACGATGGCGCGTGCGATGGCCACCCGCTTAATCATGCCGCCGCTCAGCTCGGCGGGGTAGAGCTTTTCGGCCCCTTCGAGGTTCACCCGCCGCAGGCAGAACGCCGCGCGCTCCCGTTTCTCGGCCGCACTCTGTCCGGTGAACATGTCCAGCGGGAAGCGCACGTTCTCCTCCACGGTGGAGGAGTCGAGCAGGGCGCCGCCCTGGAATATCATCCCCACGTCGCGGCGGATGGCTTTCCGCTGCCGGAAATCGAGCGAGGTGAAGAGCGTGTCGCCGTAGTATATCTCCCCTTCGTCTACCGCATACAGTCCCGCGATGCTTTTGAGCAGCACCGTCTTGCCGGAACCGCTGCGGCCGATAATCATGTTGATTTCGCCGGGCAGGAAGGTCGCCGAGATATCTTCGAGCACCTGTTTCCCGTCGAAGGATTTGCATATGTGTTCGCAGCGTATCACAGATAGGAGATTTGGGTGATTACGAGGTCCATCATCAGGATGACCGCCGAACTGACCACCACCGCCTTGGTGCTCGCACGGCCCACTTCGAGCGAATTGCCCTTGGCGTAATAGCCGTAGAATCCGGAGATGGAAGTGATGACGAAAGCGTATACAATCATCTTTATGAGGGCGTACACGATGGAGAAGAGTTTGAAATCCATCTGGATGCCCGTGATGTAGGTGTCGGGAATGACGATACCCGTGGCGATGGTGATGACGTATCCTCCGATGAGTCCCACGACGATGCTCAGGATGGCGAGCAGCGGGAAGAAGATGACCGTGGCGATGATTTTCGGGAGTATCAGGTAGCTTGCCGAATTGACGCCCATGATTTCGAGCGCGTCGATTTGTTCGGTGATGCGCATGGTGCCGATTTCGGACGCGATGCTCGACCCCACGCGGCCGGCGAGGATGAGCGCCACAACCGTGGAGCTGAATTCGAGAATCATCACCTCGCGGGTGGCATAGCCCATGAGTTCGCGGGGGATGAACGGCGATTCGAAGTTGATGCACATCTGGAGCATGAGTACCGCTCCCATGAAGACCGAGACGAGCGATACGATGCCGATGGAGTTGAGGCCGAGCGTCTCCATTTCGGCAATCACCCTGCGGCGATAGACCGTCCGTCGTTCGGGCCGGGAGAACACCTTGCCCATGAGTATGACGTAACGTCCTATGAGGCTGAAAATATTCATACCGGCGTGCTGTGGTTATTCCGTGCGGCTTTCCGACCGTTCTTCGCGGATTTCCTCGTATTCGACGTAGTCGCCCACTTCGCTGCTGACGACCTTGTGCGAGGAAGTCTCGGTGTGCTGCACGGTGACTTCGCCGTCCTTTTTTCGCTGTGTGCGGGTGCGGGGACTGCCCCAGGTGTACGTGCGGAAAGTCTCCCCTCCCGCCTCCATTTCCCTGCGCAGGCGGTTCATCCGGTAACGGAATACCAAGATGCCTATCAATATCAGTGCGAGGAATCCCATGATGATGTAGAAGGCCACGCTGAGTACATCGCCGATTGAGACGAGTCCGAAAAGTATCAGTACGACCAGTATGATAAGTATGTATGTTCCTATTCCGGCTCTCATATAAGACAGTGCATTTCGTTGTCGGACATGTGCCGGCGGCATCCCGCCGACCGATTATACAAAGATAACTCTTTTTTGCCGAAAATATTATTGTCCTTTTTCTATTTAAAATCCGTTGCGCATATTTTGTGCCCGACTGTTTCCGTTTGGTAACAATTTTGTATCTTCGGGCGGTGAAACATCGTTTCGAATCGTTGAATCAGTAAAAGACCAGGATTATGAAAAAGTACATTTGTAACGTATGCGGATACATATACGACCCGGCGGTCGGCGACCCCGACGGCGGCGTGGCACCCGGAACGGCTTTCGAGGATATTCCCGATGACTGGGTATGTCCGCTCTGCGGCGTGGGCAAGGACGATTTCTCTCCGGTGGAGGATTAGCCGCATATATACGGACACAACGAAATAGGGAGCGACCGAAGTCGCTCCCTATTTCGTTTTCGCATTCGTCCCTGTCGCGGGGAGGCGGAGTCTGCGGGGCCGGGACGGTCGCTCCCTTTACGGAGCGGCGCTTCAGCTGCGGGGCTCCTCGTAAGGATATGCAGGGAGGCGTTCTTCCGGCAGGCGGCCCTATCGGATTCTGTCGAGCGACTTCAGCAGCAGGATATCTTTGCGGATGCCGCGCAGGGCAAGGTAGTCGAATACTATCGAAACGGGAGGAAAGAAGGCCGCGGCCGACAGCTTCCATGCCGAGACGGGAAAGTCCGCAAGGCTTCTCGCACCGCCCCAGACATAGTATACTTCGAAGAGCAGCACGCCGGCGAGCAGCACCATTTCCACCACGCACAGCCGGAACTGGAGCAGGCGTTTTTTGTAGAGGAAGATGGCGACGAGCGGCAGCAGCGCGGCAGCGATGACCGTGGCGGTGAGTCCGTAGGCGTGCAGCACGGGAGTACCGTCGGCTGTGTCGATGAAACCGAATGCCGTGAGGCGCATCTCTTCCGTGCCGCCGAGGAACGTGCCTGCCGGCAGGAGCAGCATGAGGCCCGTCAGAATGGTGACGAGCAGCAGGTAAAGCGTTTGTATCCGTTGTATCATGTCCGTTTGTTTTTGTTTCGTTCTTTTGCAGGCCTTCCTTTCGGGGCCGTTCGCCGTTCTCCGCTTCTGCCGGATGCTGCGGCAGGCTCACAGTTCTTCGTCTATCAGGTAGCGGTTGCGGTCGGAGGAGGTGCGGTTGATGAGTTCGCCGAGGAACCCGGCCAGAAAGAGCATTACGCCGAGCGCAACGGCCAGCAGGCACAGATGGAACAGCGGTTGGTCGGTGACGGCGCGGAATACCATGTCGTGCGACTGGCGGTAGAGCTTCTGGGCGATGATGACGACGACGGCCACTCCGCCGAACAGGAACATCAGCGTGCCGAGCCCGCCGAAGAAATACATCGGGCTGCGGCCGAACCGCGAAAGGAACATGACCGTAATGAGGTCCAGGTAGCCTTTCACGGCGCGTTCCCAGCCGAATTTGCTGTGACCGTACTTGCGGGCACGGTGGTGCACCTCCTTCTCTCCGATGCGGGAGAAGCCCGCGTTCTTGGCGAGGATGGGAATGTAGCGGTGCATTTCGCCGTACACCTCGATGCTTTTGACCACCTTTTTCCTGTATGCTTTGAGGCCGCAGTTGAAGTCGTGGAGCCGGATGCCGGAAGTCGCTCGCGCCGTAGCGTTGAAGAGCTTGCTCGGCCACCGTTTTCCTATCGGGTCGTGGCGCTGTTTTTTCCAGCCCGACACGAGGTCGTACCCCCCCTCGGTTACCATGCGGTAGAGCTCCGGTATTTCGTCGGGCGAGTCCTGTAGGTCGGCGTCCATCGTAATGACCACCTCGCCGCGCGCCGCCTCGAATCCGCAGTACAGCGCGGCGCTCTTGCCGTAGTTGCGGCGGAAACGGATGCCGCGTACCGCGGGGTTCTCCCCGGCCAGACGGGCTATTTCGTCCCACGAACCGTCGCTGCTGCCGTCGTCCACGAAGATGACCTCGTAGCGGAAACCGTGCGCATCCATGACGCGGACTATCCATGCGGCCAGTTCGGGCAGCGATTCGCGTTCGTTCAACAGCGGTACGACCACCGATATGTCCGGCATTGCGTCATTCATGGGGCGTATTGTCGTTTGCGTCGCTGCCGGAGAACGGGGCGGGCTGCCGCTGTGCCAGGGCGCTGGTGAACAGGCCGATGACGCCGCCCTGCACGAGGTAGCCTATCACGTAGCAGACGACCAGCACGAGCGGGTTGAACATGGCCGAGTAGGTGGCGTCGTACACCGCGTCGAACTGGGCTTCGGGCAGGAGGTTTTGCATGGAGGCCATCTGACTGTCGATTGCCTCCGCTATGGCGTCCGGAATGAGGAAGTTGTTGATGAGTGCGGCGGCGAAACCGAAGATGACTCCCGTAAAGAGCATCATCGCCAGGACGAATCCCATGCACCGCGGGTAGGGGAATCCGTCCCGCGCGTCGGCCATGCCCGCCGTCCGGCGCGTGAAACCGTACGTGAGCAGGATGAATACCGCGAGCGACACGATGCTCATCCATGTTCCCAGACCGAACGACGCACGCGTCAGTTGCAGGGCCGCGGCCACCAGTCCGATGACGGTGCCGCCCTTCATGGCTTCCGTCCAGAATATCTTTTTCGTTATCTCCATTTCGGAATTTCTTTATATCGACGTTGCATCCGCAAATATAACGTTTTTTCGCCGCTTCGGACAATCGTACCGTATCCCCGCATGCTCTTTCTGCCGGGGGCTGCCGGCCGCCGATTCCCTGCCGCCGGGCAGCGGGCGCCGCGCACAGCGTTCGCTGCGGCGGCTTCGTTCGGTGCGTAACACGGGTAGCGAGGGGTTCCTCCGTTCAGTATTTGCCCTTCCAGAGCTGGGCGATGCGTCGGGCTATTTCGGCCTCGCGCGGATTGTCTCCCGGTTCGTAAAACCGGGTTCCTTCGAGTCCGGCCGGCATGAATTCCTGTTCGGCGAAGTTGCCCTCGAAATCGTGGGCATACTTGTATCCCTTTCCGTAATCCAGCTCTTTCATGAGTTTCGTGGGCGCGTTGCGGATGTGCAGCGGTACGGGCCGGTTGTTGGTGTCTTTCGCGGCCAGTGCCATGGCGCGGTCTACGGCCATGTAAGCCGCATTGCTTTTGGGACTGGTGGCCAGATAGATGGTGGCTTCGGCCAGGGGAATGCGCGCTTCGGGCATGCCGATTTTGTGGACGGTGTCGAAGCAGGCGTTGGCCAGCAGCAGGCCGTTCGGATTGGCCAGCCCGATATCTTCGGCGGCGAGTATCACGAGCCGGCGGGCGATGAACTTGGGGTCTTCTCCGGCATTCAGCATGCGGGCCAGATAGTATATCGCGGCGTTCGGGTCGCTGCCGCGGACGCTTTTGATGAAGGCCGAGATGATGTCGTAGTGCATCTCCCCGTTCTTGTCGTAGGTGGCGATGTTCTGCTGCAGGGCGTCGGTGACCGTGCGGTCGTCGATGACGACCGGCCCGTCCGAGGCGCCCGTCACGATGTCGAGTATGTTGAGCAGCTTGCGCGCGTCGCCCCCCGCGAAGCCGAACAGTGCGGCCGTTTCGCGTACTTCGATGGGACGTTCCCTCAGCAGGGCGTCCGTCGCGAGGGCGCGGTCGAGCAGCTCCTGCAGCTGTGCGTCGTCCATCGCCTTCAGCACGTAGACCTGACAGCGCGACAGCAGCGGGGAGATGACCTCGAAGGAGGGATTCTCGGTCGTCGCGCCGACGAGGGTGATGTCGCCCTGTTCGACGGCGCCCAGCAGCGAATCCTGCTGCGCCTTGTTGAAGCGGTGGATTTCGTCGATGAACAGGAACGGTGCCGGCGTGTTGAAGAATTTCTGTTTGCGGGCCTGTTCGATAACCTCGCGCACGTCCTTCACGCCGGAGTTGATGGCCGACAGGGTGAACATCCGCCGGTCGAGCGCACCGGCCACGAGCCGGGCGAGGGTGGTCTTGCCCACGCCGGGCGGCCCCCACAGGATGAACGAGGGGACATTGCCCGTTTCGATGAACTTGCGGAATACTCCGCCGGGGCCCACGAGGTGTTCCTGCCCGATGTAGTCGTCGAGCGTCTGCGGCCTGAGCCGTTCCGCGAGGGGTATGTTGCTTTGTGTCGCCATATAATGCAAAGGTAACGAAAAATCGCCGTTCCGGAGTATGTCCCGCACGGCGCGGGAAATGAGCGGGCCGGCACAATAAGGACGGGAAGGGGCGCGTTCTAAAAGTGTTCGGTAATTTTTAAGGGTTTAAACGACAGAACGATATTGCCTATGGTGTGATTCGACTTTCGGACTGCCGGAAACCGCTGACGCAGACGGCTGGCGCGGCATTCCGTCGGAACGTGCAGATTGACTTGTAGCTAAAAAAATATCGTTATGAAGAAAAAATGGATGTTTGCGGGGCTCATCGCCGCGGCCGTGGCGGTCGGGAGCGGTGCGACCTGGCTCGTTGCGAAAAACCATCAGGAACAGGATGCCGCCGTACCGCGTGTGACCGAACGGGTCGTCGAGGTGGAACCGGCGCCGGCGGCGCACTTTACCACTTATCAGGC
This sequence comes from Candidatus Tidjanibacter gallistercoris, assembly GCA_019114205.1. GTDB lineage: Bacteria > Bacteroidota > Bacteroidia > Bacteroidales > Rikenellaceae > Tidjanibacter > Tidjanibacter gallistercoris. The sequence continues at coordinate 66,145 of DXFY01000014.1, forward strand.
GTCGAATTATCCGGACTTGACCTATGCGGCCGAGAATGCGGTGAATGCGGTGGTCAATATCGAGGTGACGCAGCAGGTGCAGATGCGCACGGTGGACCCCTTCCTCGAATTTTTCGGAATCCCTCAGGGATACTCCCGCGGCGGGGAGTACGTGCCGCGCGAATTCAAGGCGGGCGGTTCGGGCGTCATCATTTCGCAGGACGGCTATATCGTCACCAACCACCACGTCGTGGACAATGCGACCGAACTGAAGGTCAAGCTTTACGACGGGCGGACGTTCGAGGCCGAGGTTGTCGGTACGGACCCCACTACGGAGGTGGCGCTCATCAAGATAGACGGCGAGGGGCTGCCGACCTTGGCGTTCGGGGATTCGGATGCGCTGCGGCTGGGCGAATGGGTGCTGGCCATCGGCAGTCCGTTCGACTTGCAATCGACCATTACGGCAGGCATCGTGAGCGCCAAATCGCGTAACCTCGGTGCCATCCCCAATCAGTATCGTGTGGAATCGTTCATCCAGACCGATGCGGCGGTCAATCCCGGCAACAGCGGGGGCGCACTGGTCAATACGCGCGGCGAGCTGGTCGGCATCAACACGCTGATTAAGAGTCAGACCGGAACCTATATGGGCTATTCGTTCGCCATTCCGAGCGCAATCGTAAAAAAAGTGGTGGTAGACCTCAAGGAGTACGGCGTGGTGCAGCGTGCGCTGCTCGGCGTCGGCTATCAGGAAATAACCGAGGATTTCATCGAGGCGTTCGGCGACGAGTACGGCATCCACGAGCCGGGCGGCGTCTATGTGGCGAGCGTTTCGGAGGACGGTGCCGCCGGTGCTGCCGGCATCCGCAAGGGCGACGTTATCACCGCGATAGACGGAATACAGCTCGGAAACAATACCAACCTGGCGGAAATCATGTCGCGGTACCGCCCGAACGACCGGGTGAATATTTCGGTAAAAAGGGATGGCAAAACGAAACAATTCGAGGTCGTGCTGCGTAATAAGGCAGGTAAGGCGGAACTGCTCTCGCGCGACTACGTGGATGTGGCCGAGTCGCTGGGCGGAAAGTTCGCCGAAATCAACGACAGGACCCGGAAAGAACTCAGGATAGACGACGGAATACGGGTAACGGAGGTACGTCCGGGCGGCGTGCTGGCGCGGGCCCGCGTACGGGAAGGATTCGTGATAACGCACATCAACGACCGTCCGATACGTTCCGTGAGCGACCTGGACAGGGTGACCGGCCCTGTGACATACATCGAAGGCGTATATCCCAACGGTCGCGCCATGAGCTATTCTCTCGTTCAGTAGGGAGCGCGCAGGAGTCGTAAGATACGGGGGCCCCGGTTCCGCAGGGATTCGCTGTGCGGGCCGGGCCCCGTTTTTCCGGAGTGCGCCCGACAGACGGAGCGGAAAGCCCCGCAGGAGAGGAATACAACGTTATGATATTGCAATAAAACCAGACAATGAGGCAGTTAAAAATTACGAAATCCATCACGAACCGCGAGAGCGCATCGTTGGACAAATACCTTCAGGAGATAGGCAAGGAAGACCTGATAACCGTCGAGGAGGAGGTGGAACTTGCCCAGCGTATCAAGAAGGGCGACCAGGAAGCGCTCGAAAAGCTGACCAAGGCCAACCTGCGTTTCGTGGTCTCCGTGGCGAAGCAGTACCAGAATCAGGGGCTGAGCCTGCCCGACCTGATTAACGAAGGCAACCTGGGCCTTATCAAGGCCGCGGAGAAGTTCGACGAGACGCGCGGTTTCAAATTCATCTCCTACGCCGTGTGGTGGATACGTCAGTCCATCCTCCAGGCGCTTGCCGAACAGTCGCGTATCGTGCGCCTGCCGCTCAACCAGGTGGGGTCACTCAACAAGATAAACAAGGCGTTCGCGCGATTCGAGCAGGAGAACGAACGAACCCCTTCGCCGGAAGAGCTCGCCAACGTGCTCGACCTGCCCAAGGAGAAGGTTTCCGACACGTTGCGCGTATCGGGACGTCATGTCTCGGTGGATGCCCCTTTCTCGGACGGAGAGGACAACAACCTGCTCGACGTGCTCGTAAACACCGATTCGCCGAATGCCGACCGCGGGCTGATTAACGAGTCGCTCTCCACCGAGGTGGAACGCGCGCTGGCGACGCTGACCGACCGGGAGCGCGACATCATCCGCTATTTCTTCGGCATCGGCTGCCCGGAAATGACGCTGGAGGAAATCGGAGAGAAGTTCGGACTCACCCGCGAGCGGGTACGTCAGATAAAGGAAAAGGCCATCCGCCGCCTGCGCCACAGTTCGCGCAACAAGTTCCTAAAATCCTATCTCGGATAGAAACGGTAACGCCTGCGGATGCGGCATCCGAAACATGCGGACGGGAATCCTTACGGGTTCCCGTCCGCATGTCTTTGTCGTGGCTCCGCTGCCGGTGTCGCGAAAACGGTGCGGCCGTCGGTACGGCGAACGGTACGATTCCCTATCTTTGCGCCGTTTTGAAACCCGCAATCCGACAATGAAAGCGCTTTACACCGTTCTGTTGCTCGTCTGTTCCAATACGTTCATGACGATAGCCTGGTACGGGCACCTCAAGTTCAATGCGTCCAACAACGGTAGTCCGCTGCCGCTTTTGCTTGTCATCCTCGCAAGTTGGGGCATCGCCTTTTTCGAGTACTGTTTCCAGGTGCCGGCCAACCGGCTCGGATTCGCCGAAAACGGCGGCCCGTTTTCCCTTATCCAGCTGAAAATCATTCAGGAAGTCATATCCCTGCTCGTGTTCACGCTGTTCACCGTGCTGGTTTTCCGTACCGAGACGTTCCGCTGGAACCACATTGCAGCCTTCGTGTGCATCGTGCTCGCCGTTTATTTCGTGTTCCGTAAGTAGCCGGGAGCGGGGAGCCGCCGTGGGGAAAGGGCGTGGGGGCAGATGCCGGACGCAAACCGCCCGCGGAATGTTTCCGCGGGCGGTTTGCATATTCCGGACAGGTCTGCGTTCCGGTTCAGAAGAGCATCCGGTTGTTCTCTTTCAGGGCGTTCACCGCGTCGAAAACCTTTTTCGATACCTTGGCTCGCTGGAGGGCGTCGAGGTAGGCGTTGGAATGGGTGTCCGTGCCGACGAACGTGTAGAGTCCCTGCCGGAGCATGTTCTCGGCGCATTTCTTCGCTCCGCTGCCGTGGTATCCCGCGAGGGAGAGCAGGTTCAGTTGCAGCTTGTACTGTTTGATGAGGTTGATGACCTTGTCGCGCCCCTCGACCTGTACGAAGGTATAGCGTTCGGGGTGGGCGAGGATGATTTCGTAACCGGACAGGGTCGCTTCGAAGAGCATGTCGAATGCTCGGAGGCTGTACCCGTTGAGGGCGAATTCCACCAGAATGTGGCGGTGGTTCATGGTCAGCGGGTTGCCTGCGAGGTGTTCCGGAAACCGGTCGTCGATGAAATACTCCGCACCGAGCCGTACCTTCACCGGCCCGGTGTAGCCCAAATCGGCGAATCGCTGCCTGAGCTCCTCTTCCGAGCGGTTGTCGTAGGCGCCGTTGATGATGTGGGGCGTCATGTAAAGTTCCCGCACGCCCATGCCGTGCATTCTTTCCAGCAGTTGCAGGCTGTGTTCCCGGTCGGGGCTGCCGTCGTCCACTCCGGGAAGCAGGTGGCAGTGGATGTCGCAGAATCCGTCGAGCAGGTCGGCAAGATATATATTCTTTTTATGGAAACTGAACATTGCTAACTTTACTCTTTTTCTTGCTATGTATCGTTAAACGATGTTTCGGAAATAGTCGATGGTGCGGGCGAGTCCTTCGCGGAGCTGTACCTCCGGTTTCCAGCCGTCCAGCAATTCTCCGGCGAGTCCGATGTCGGGCCGGCGCTGCCGCGGGTCGTCCGAGGGGAGCGGACGGAACACGATGCGCGATGCCGAACCCGTCAGCTCCCTGACGAGGGAAGCGAGTTCGAGTATCGTGAATTCCCCCGGATTGCCTATATTGACCGGGCCGCACACGTCGTCCGGCGTGTTCATCATGCGTATCATGCCTTCCACCAGGTCGCTGACGTACTGGAAACTGCGGGTCTGCGAACCGTCGCCGTAGATGGTGATGTCCTCGCCGCGCAGTGCCTGTACGATGAAGTTGGAAACCACACGTCCGTCGTCGGCGTTCATGCGCGGACCGTACGTGTTGAATATCCTTACGATTTTGGTCCGCACCCCGTTCTGGCGGCGGTAATCCATGAAGAGCGTTTCGGCGCAGCGTTTCCCCTCGTCGTAACAGGAACGTATCCCGACGGGATTCACGCGCCCCCAGTAGCTTTCCGGCTGGGGATGGATTTCCGGGTCTCCGTATACTTCGGAGGTCGATGCCTGCAAGATACGTGCCTTAACCCGCTTGGCGAGCCCCAACATGTGGATGGCTCCCAGTACGGAGGTTTTGGTGGTTTTGATGGGGTTGTACTGATAATGGACGGGCGAGGCGGGGCAGGCGAGGTTGTAGATTTCGTCCACCTCTGCATAATAAGGCGCGGTGACGTCATGGCGTACCAATTCGAAATTGCCGCACCCGAACAGGTGCATGACGTTCCGTTTGCTGCCCGTAAAGTAGTTGTCGAGGCATATGACGTCGTGTCCTTCTCCGACCAGTCTTTCGCAGAGGTGCGAACCGATAAAGCCGGCACCGCCCGTTACAAGCACTCTTTTCATCGTCAATCCGTCGTCTTTGGACTGCCGCGTTCCTGCCCGGCGGGGTACGCGGCTTTGCATTAGAGAGTGCAAATATAGCTTTTTTTCACCGTCCGTTCGGTCTTGTGCCGATTTTATCTCCTCCGCCTGCCGTGCGCATGCAATGAAAACGCTCGTCGGCACGTTGGTATGTACGGGGTGCAGTGTTCGGGCCGTTTGGCTCGGAAACGTTTTTTGCATATCTTTGTACATTAAACGGGCCTTTGGTGCGCCCGGACTGAATGGACGGTCTATGGACGGGAAACGCTGGATGGTATGGATGCTTGCCGTTGCGGTATGCGCGTCGGCATGCGACAAGAAGAAGGAGATTTTTGACGAACAGATGGATACCATCCGTTCGTGGGTGGAAACGAGCAACAATAATGACAGTGCATATACCGAAATTGCGTCGGGCGTTTTCCGCGATATCGTCTATCCGGAAGACGGCCGGGGAACGGTCATCGCCGAAAAGGGAGACAGCCTGTACGTGATGTACGAGTTGTACGAATTCACCACCTCGTTCTCCGCCACGAGCAAGGGTACGCCCATCTATACCAACAAGGCGGACCTCATGCCCGAACGGGTGGAATGGAGCAGGGATACGCTGCGGATGAAGCTCGGCGGCGGTACCTTGATGAAAGGGGTAGAGGAGTCCCTGACGGGCAGCGCTCCCGGCGACTTAGTTCTGGTCGTGCTGACTTCCAGCAATGCTTACGGCGACCACACCGTGCAGCAGCTCCCGCCCAATACGCCCGTAGCATGGCGTATCGATGTGGAGAAAGTAATCAAAAACGAATGAAAAACAACGCCGGAAATCAATGATGAAATCTGTTTTTAAACCTTTGACGGTCGTTCTGGCCGTGCTCGCCGCCGGTTCGTGCGCGAAATCCGAAAGCGAGTCGTTCAGCGAAGTCGAGGACAAGGCGCTCGACATCTGGGTGAGCCGCAATGCACCCGATGCCGAACCCCTCGGAGATACGGGGATGTATTACGAGGTCATCGAAGGTGCATCCGCGGGAACGTCGTCCAAAATCGACGTGCGCGGGAGATGGGTGGATGTGGATTACGTCATCCGCGACCTGAACGACGATATCGTCTATAACCGCAACGAAGAGACCGCCCGGCTGCTGGGAACGTTCACCAAATATACGCACTATGTTCCGGATAGGCTCTACATCGCCAGCAAGGAATCCCTGAGCAATATTCCGAGGGGTATTTACCGGGCCATAACGGAAATCACGCCCGGCGAAATTTGGCGGGTCTATATTCCTTCGCGTCTCGCCTTTTCTTCGGCAGGTATCAGCACCTCGTCCGGATACGGAGGGCAGCAAAGTCTGGAATCGGACGTGCCGGTCATTCTCGACAGCCTCCGCATCGTGAATATCGTGGACAACCCGCAGACCGAAGGCCGGCAGGCCATCGAGGAGCTTGTGACTGCGCCCGAACCGGAAGGATGGGGCATGCGGCGGAACGATACGGTACGCGAAGGATTGTATATGGATATATTCAACCGGATAAATCCGAACGATACGATTGCCATGAACGAGAGCGCCGAAATCTATTACAAGGTACGGTTTCTCGACGGCCATTTGATTTATTCGAACGTGGATTCCGTGCTATACAACAATTTCGGCTCCATACGCAGCAGCGACGTGACGGGTGCCGTGCGGGTGACGCGGATGACGGGTACCCCCACGAACGCGAACCAGATGCCGGCCAAAGTATTCTATGCGATATTGCCCGACCTGTGTTACGGCGACATTGCACGGATTGCGGTACCTTCGGAGTACGGTTATTACCGCCAGTACATGTATCCGGACATGAGCAATTCCGTATGGTCCTCTTCGGCTACCTTTACCTTCGACTTTACGTATCAGTACAAGGATTATACGCTGGAGGATACGGATTATTTCTTCGCCGCTTCGACTTATTACGCACCTTATTCGGGCAGTTCGTCGAGTGTGCCGATAGCGGAAATCAAACCTTATACTCCGCTTATTTACGAATTTACCGTGAAGAAACCGGAGTCCTGACTCGTTGCATGATGAAGTATGCCGGACGCGGCACCGTATCGGTACGGTGCCGCGTCCGGTTTTTTATTCGTCAGAGCTCTTCCGAGGACTGGCTGGGGTGTGTAAGAACTGTCGGACGTAGGAAGGAGGAATAATGTGCCCCTCCGGACGCGGGAGCCGGAAGGAATGCACGAAACGGATACGACAGGCATCTGCGCACGGGTGATGGGCGATACTTGGACGAATTTTGCCCGTGCTCCTGGTGAATTATTTCCGTTCGGAAAGTAAATTAGGACGTCCTGTTATTGCCTGGCGGGTTCGGGCGGACGGGTGTCTCCCGCGACCGTTTTCGTGAACGGCAGTACTTCCCGTTGTTCCGGTGGACTGCCGCCTCCGCCCGCCGGCATGCTTCCTGTCGTTTTTCTCCCTGCATGACAGCCGCCGCCGGCGAAAGACGCTACTGCATGCTGCCCAACATGTCGTTGGAAGTATCCTGGTTTTCCATGAAGGAACGCTGCGACTTGAGCAGGTTGCGCGACTGGAGCACCATGGTTTTGGTTTCATTCAGGATGGTGAGGTACAGCATGCTGGCCTTCGTGCTCGTCGCCTTGTTCTGGATGCGGCGCAGTTGGTTTTTCACGGCATCGTCTATCGTGACGAACAACTCGTCGCGCATCTCCAGCACGACGTTCGTGTCGGAATAGTCGTTATCGTTGAGCATCAATATAATGCGGGCGTATATTTCCGAAACGCGGTCGTTGATTTTCAGCAGGTCTTCTACTTGTTCCTCGCTCATGCCCCGGTGGTTGTTGTCGATGTGCTCGAAACAGGGGCGGGTGATGTGCACCAGCGCCTTAGACATTTCGCTGATGTAATCCACCACCTGTACGTAGAAGTGGCCCGCTTCGATGTAATTGTCCTGGAGTTTCTGGAGCGTGGGCAGCAGGGCGTACTTCTTTTCGCGTGCGTTGTAGAAGAGGTCGTTCGACTCGCGTACCATTTCGCGCAGTGTCCGGCGGTCTTCATTCAGCGTCGCCATGATGGTCTTGCTGTATATTCCGGTGGTTTTGGTCATGACGCCGCTTATTTCGGCGATAAGGTTGCACATCACTTCCTGCGTGCTGTTGCCCGAAGCGCTGACGATTTCTTCGGTCTTGTGCTCTTTCGCCTTGCGGCGCTTGTGGGTGATGGAGCTTTGGATGAACATGCCCACGCACAGGAGCGAGATGACGATGACGGCCCACGTGCCTCCCCACAGCAGGGCGTAGGTCACCACCAGTGCGATGACGAAGGCGATGAGCGCCGTGACGAACCAGCCTGCGATGACCGTGACCACGCCCGTTATCCGGTATACGGCGCTTTCGCGGCCCCACGCCTTGTCTGCGAGCGAACTACCCATGGCTACCATGAAGGTGACGTAAGTGGTCGAAAGCGGCAGTTTGAGCGAAGTAGCCGTGGCGATGAGGATGGAGGCGACGGTGAGGTTCACCGTGGCGCGTATCAGGTCGAAATGGGCGCTGCCTGCCTTGGGGCGCAGCGGAATGAACCGTTTGTTGATGGCGCGCTGGAGCGCTTCCGGAGCGTGGTCTTCGTACCACCGGTTGCAGGTGACCGCCATCCGGACGATGGAGCGCGAGAAAATGGTGGAGCCGAAACGTTCCGTCCCTTCGTCCTGTTTGGCGAGGTTGATTTCCGTTTCGCTCACGCTCTGCGCCTTCTTGGAAGTCCACAGCGTGATGACCATGACTACGCCCGCAGCGAGCAGCAGCAGGTGGTTGGCCACGACCGGTTCGCTGAGCTTGCCCATCATCATCGTGTCTCCGCCGCCTGCGGCGAGGGCGATTTTATAGGAATCCACGCCGGCTATCGGTACGCCGATGAAATTGACCAGGTCGTTCCCCGCGAAGGCCAGAGCCAGCGAGAAGGTACCCGCCAGAATCGTCACCTTGAGGATGTTCACCCTGGCCAGCTGCAGCAGGAACATGACGAGCGAACTCAGGGCGAAGAATCCCGCAAGTACCGGCAGCATGTTTGCCGAGAGCGTGTCGAAGAACCGTTCGCTGAAAATTCCGGAGTCCTGCAGGCCCTTGAACAGTGCGAAGTAGGCGATGGCGGTGAAGGCGATACCGCACCACAGGGCGCCGAAGCGTTTCAGCATCTTTTGGTAACGGAACGTGAAGATGAGCCGGCTGATGAACATGACCACGGCACCGACCACGAAAGCGATTGCCACCGAGGCCAGAATGCCAGATATGATGACGAGCGCCTTGCCCGAATTGATGTAGTTGGACATGTCGGCCGCCGTGAGTGCGGGGTCGGCGCTTATCTTGAGCGAAGTGACCGCCACCGCGGCGCCCAGCAGTCCGAAGACGAGGGAGACCGTCGTCGAGGTGGGCAGCCCGAACGTGTTGAACAGGTCGAGCAGGATGACGTTGGCGAACATGACGCCCAGAAAAAGCATCATGACATCGCGGAACGTGAACATCTCCGGATAGAACACCCCGCTGCGGGCGACCTCCATCATGCCGCTGGAGGTCATCGTTCCGAGCAGAATGCCGACGGATGCTATGGTGAAGATGACTTTGCGAGAGGCGGCCTTGGAGCCTATGGCCGAATTGAGGAAGTTGACTGCATCGTTGGAAACCCCTACGACAAGACCGAGGATTGCCAGAACCAATAAAATGACTATGATTACGGTGTAAATAGTCTCCATGGATTAGCGTTCTGATGGAAAATTTGGGACAAAGTTAATCCATAATTTCGAATGCCGTAGCAAAAGAGGTGTCAAATATCGATGATTCGTCGGCGACCGGCGGCCGGTACGCGGAGCCGTTGCAGGACGGGCGGGCACCGTTATTTTATGCATAAATTTTGCACATCGGCGGCAGTTGGTTAATTTTGTGGTTCGGATGAGAACCACCGTTCGGAGGAGGTATGGAAGACAGCAACAAAATCATACGCGATATTGCGGGCCAAGAATACAAATACGGTTTCACGACCGATATCGATACGGAAACCATTCCGCGCGGACTGAGCGAAGAGATTGTCCGGCTCATATCGCATAAGAAGGGGGAACCGGAGTGGATGACCGCCTACCGGCTCGACGCTTTCCGCCACTGGCAGACCATGAAGCTGCCCGCATGGGCCCATCTCGACATTCCGGAAATCGATTTCCAGGATATCATCTATTACGCCGCCCCCAAGGCGAACCGGGGTAAGGAGGGGGGGACGGCGGATGACATAGACCCCGAACTGAAGAAGACGTTCGACAAGCTCGGCATTCCGCTCGAAGAGCAGCTCGCTCTGAGCGGCGTGGCGGTGGATGCCGTCATGGACTCGGTGTCGGTCAAGACGACGTTCCGGGAAACGCTCGCCGAGAAGGGTATCGTCTTCTGTTCGATGAGCGAAGCGATTCGGGACTATCCGGAATTAGTGCGCAAATACCTCGGAAGCGTGGTGCCCTATACCGACAACTTCTATGCTGCGCTCAATGCGGCGGTATTTTCCGACGGGTCGTTCTGTTATATTCCGCAGGGAGTGCGCTGCCCGATGGAGCTCAGCACCTATTTCCGCATCAATGCCGCCGGTACGGGGCAGTTCGAGCGGACGCTGATAGTGGCCGACGAGGGGGCTTACGTGAGTTATCTGGAAGGGTGTACGGCACCGCGGCGCGACGAGAACCAGCTCCATGCCGCCGTGGTGGAAATCGTGGTGCTGAAGGATGCGGAGGTGAAATACTCCACCGTGCAGAACTGGTATCCGGGCGACCGGGAGGGCAGGGGCGGCATTTACAATTTCGTCACCAAGCGCGGGATATGCCGCGGGGCGAACGCCCGCCTGTCGTGGACGCAGGTGGAGACCGGTTCGGCCATCACGTGGAAGTATCCGAGCTGCATCCTCGCAGGGGACAACAGTACGGCGGAATTTTATTCGGTGGCGCTCACCAACAATTTCCAGCAGGCCGACACGGGTACCAAAATGATACATCTGGGGCGCAACACCCGGAGCCGCATCGTTTCCAAAGGTATTTCGGCCGGGCGCAGCCAGAACAGTTACCGGGGGTTGGTGCAGGTGAATCCGGGCGCGGAGAACGCCCGCAACTTTTCGCAGTGCGATTCGCTGCTGATAGGCGACCGCTGCGGGGCGCACACCTTCCCGGTCATCGACGTGCGGAATCCCGGCGCCGTGGTGGAGCACGAGGCTACGACGTCCAAAATCAGCGACGACCAGCTCTTCTACTGCAACCAGCGCGGGCTGGATACGGAGGAGGCCGTGGGGCTCATCGTGAACGGCTATGCCCGGGAGGTGCTCAACAAACTGCCGATGGAGTTCGCCGTGGAAGCGCAGAAGCTGCTTTCGGTGAGCCTGGAGGGAAGCGTGGGTTAGCTCCGGGGAGGGGCAAAGCGCCGGGCTCCCGACCCGGTAAGGAGGCGGCCGGCGAACTACTTCGATACTACCAAACCTAAAATAGCCATGAAGAAAATCGTATTGTTTTGCGTCGCCTTATGCGTAACCGCGGCAGGAGTGCATGCGGCTTCGCCGAAGTCGGATGCAGCAGACAGGGTGCCCCGTCGGAATGTCATCACCGGTTCGCTGGAGTTTTTTCCCATGGACCTGTTCCAGTTGTGGGGAGGCCCTGCGGTGTCTTTCGAGTACGCCTATAACGTCAGGGGGAAGTTCTGGGCCGGAGGCCGGATGAACGCCCAATATAGTACGTTGTGGGGAGATTCGTTTAACGGCGATGTGCTTCAGAATTATTGGAGGAATACCCTGTACGGTTTGGGGTACTGGGACTTTCCGGTGGCAAAGGATTGGCTGTCGTTCCGTCTCGGTGCGGGAGTCGGAATAGGCTTTCATTCGGGCAAACAGATATCGGGCGTCATGGTCGCTCCCTATTTGATGGTACGCGCCGAATGGGTGGTTCGGCTGACGCGGAATTTCGGCATCACCGTAGCACCGCTCGTGTTAGGCCCTTCCGGTGTGGAGTGGTCGCCCTGGGCGCCGCATACGGCCACAGGTGGCAGAGGCAACCTTGTACAGGCGACTGTGCTGGGGCGCATCGGCTTTTTCGGGCGGTTCTGAGGACGGCTCTGAGAAGGAGGTACGGAATATGTGGAAGTGCGCAGCGGGCTTTTTGGCAGCGTTTGCCGTGCAGGTGCGGGAGGTGCTGCCGGTAGGACCGGGCATACGGGATAAAATTTATGGGAGGCGTGCAACGCGGACAGCGTGCGAAACGTCAGAAGGAAAAACCGTCGGCGAAAGTTCCGGCGGATGTTTGTCGAACCTTGAAAACGTTTTGCCATGAAAAAGTGTTTGTTCGTTACCCTCCTCCTCGCAGGTATGGCAGCCGGTATGCTGCACGCTGCACCGCCCGTGCTGCGGTCGGAGCATGCAGAAAAGGAAATGGGCCGCAATGCGGTCTCCGTGTCCGGCGGTTTTGCGATGGGATTCGGAGATTCGTACATGTTCGGGCCGTTCGGGTATGCGGAATATGCCCGCAACGTGAAGGGAAAATTCTGGGCCGGAGGCCGGCTGAACATGCAGGTCAATTGGATGGGGGTCACATGTCAGCCTTCGGACATGCTCGACGGCTACCTGCTGACGACGGCCTACGGGATTGCATACTGGGAACTGCCGGTAGTGCGGGAGCGGCTGGCGTTCCGTGCCGGAGGAGGCATCGGGGTGGGGATACACACCGGTACTCAGATACGGGGAAGTACGGTGTTGGCACCTTACCTTCTGGTGCGGATGGAATGGGCGCTCTATTTTACGAGAAACTTCGGGATGACTTTTGCTCCGATACCCGTTTACCCGGTAGGCACGTCGCAGCTGGAGTGGACGCCTTGGGCGCCCGTTACGAAGAACGGCGGACGGGGAGGCATCGTAAAGATAAATATGGCTTTCCACATCGGGTTCTTCGGGCGGTTCTGAGGACGGCCCGAAGAAACGGGGAACAGGAGAAGGATAACATATAGTTCTGGGATGAAAAACATACTTACGGTAAAGGGACTGCATGCCTCGATAGACGGCAAGGAGATATTGCGCGGCATCGACTTCACGGTCAATGCGGGCGAGGTGCATGCCATCATGGGCCCGAACGGTTCGGGCAAGAGTACGTTCGCCTCGGTGCTCGCGGGCAGTCCGCGCTTCGAGGTGACGGCCGGCGAAGCGGTCTACGACGGGAAAGACCTGTTCGGAATGAACATCGAGGAGCGTGCCCGTGCGGGTATCTTCCTCGGATTCCAGTATCCGGTGGAGATACCGGGGGTGAGCATGGCCAACTTCATGAAAATCGCCGTGGCGCGCCGCCGCGAGTACCTCGGACTTCCCGCACTCTCTTCGGGCGAATTTCTGAAGATGATGCGCGAGAAGGGGAAGGTCGTGGAGCTCGACAGCAAGCTCACGGGCCGTGCCGTGAACGAGGGCTTTTCGGGCGGCGAGAAGAAGAAGAACGAAATCTTCCAGATGGCCATGCTGGAGCCGGAACTCGCCATACTGGACGAGACGGACAGCGGGCTCGACATCGACGCGCTGCGCATCGTGGCGCAGGGGGTGAACAAGCTGCGCACGAAGGAGAACGCCACCGTCGTGATAACCCATTACCAGCGGCTGCTCGATTACATCGTTCCCGACTTCGTGCACGTGCTCTACAAAGGGCAGATTATCCTGTCGGGCGACAAGGAGCTCGCCCTGAAGCTGGAGCGCGAGGGGTACGACTGGCTGATAAACCGATATAAATGAGCGACGCCATGAAGGAGACATCCGATTTGACGGGCATCTGCACGGGCGGTGTCCTCGAAGTGCGGGACGGACAGTACGTGCTGCCCGTTCCATCCGGGCATTCCGGCATCGAAGCATTGGCGCTGGATGCGGCCCGGACGCGGTATCCCGATACGGTCGCACGTTTCGGAACGTTGCCGCAGCAGGCCGCGGGGCTGCTGGTGCGGATACCCGACGGGATGCAGGTGTCCGAACCGCTGTGCCTCTCCTTTACCGGAACGGGCGGTTGTACCGTGGCCGTACATGCGGGCAGGGGGGCAACGGTCGAGCTGTTGTTTCTGCTCGCGGACGGCGCTGCACTGAGGCGGCACATCGTTGCGGAGAACGGCTCCTCGCTCCGGATACGGGAGGTCGCCGCAGGCGGTGCGGACGGCATGCTCTCCGTCGCCAGCACGATGCAGGTGGGCGAAGGAGCCCGTGTCGATACCGTGACCGTGGAGCTCGGCGGAGGCCGGGCGGAACTGCATTATGCGACCGTGCTCGAAGGTGCGTCGGCCGAAGCGCTGTATGCCGGCCTTTTCATGGCTGCCGACGGCGAGCGCAAGGAGGTGGACGTGCGCGTGGAGCACCTTGTGCCCGACTGTCGCAGCGACGTGCTGATGAAAGGCGTGGCTTCCGGGACGGGATTCGGCTCGTTCGGCGGGATGGTTTATGTGGCACAGGATGCGCAGCGTACGGTCGCCTACCAGCAGAGCCGCAATTTAGTGCTGGGAGGCCGGGCGCGTATCGTCACCGCGCCTCAGTTGGAAATCTATGCCGACGACGTGCGGTGCAGCCACGGGGCGACGGTCGGCCAGATGGACGACGAGGCGGTGTATTACATGCGTCAGCGCGGGCTCAGCGAGGCCGAGGCCCGCGGCCTGCAACTGACCGGTTTCGTGAACGAAGTCGTGTCGCGGCTCGGCGACGGGCCGTTGGCGGAGGAGGTGCTGCGCAGGGCCGGACAAAAGATTGCCGCGCTCCAGCAGTCGGCATAGGCAGGTAGGGCGCAGGAACTGTTCGGACAGCTCGTGCGGTGGTCTGCGGAGTGTCGGGTGCCCGACACGCTGTGGGCCGGAACCGGATGCGTGGGGCGGGCGGGGTTACCCTTTGGGCTGCTGCCCGGCAGACGGAGCAGGCAGCGCACAATGTATGCGGACGGGGCGGAACCCGGCCGCCGGAGAAAAGGATACGGAAATGTTTGACGTAAATGAAATAAGGAAGGATTTCCCGATACTGTCGCGGAAGGTTTACGGGAAGCCGCTGGTATATCTCGACAGCGCGGCCACGAGCCAGAAGCCGCGGCGTGTCATCGACTGCGAACGCAGGATGTACGAGGAGCTGAACGGCAACGTGCACAGGGGCGTGCATTACCTTGCGGAGCAGGCGACCGAACGCTACGAAGAGGCCCGCGAGCGTATCCGGGACTTCATCGGGGCCGCCTCGCGCGAGGAAATCGTCTTTACGTCCGGGGCGACGGCTGCCGTGAACGCCGTGGCGTACAGCTACGGCGAACTCGCTTTCGGGGAGGGCGACAACATCGTGGTCTCCGAAATGGAACACCACTCCAACATCGTTCCGTGGCAGCTGGCATGTGCCCGCCGGGGTGTGGAACTGCGCGTGCTGCCTTTCGACGATGCGGGAGAACTGCTGGTCGGACGGTTGCCGGAGCTTGTGGACGACCGCACGAGGCTGGTGGCCGTCACGCAGGCTTCCAACGTGCTGGGTACCATGCCGCGGCTCGATGCGGTGGTACGCGCGGCGCATGCCGTCGGAGCCGTCGTGCTGGTGGACGGCTGCCAGGGCATCGTCCACGGCGGCGTGGACGTGGGGGCGCTCGGCTGCGACTTCTATGTCTTTTCGGGCCACAAGCTCTATGCGCCGAACGGCATCGGCGTGCTGTACGGCCGGCGCGAGCTGCTGGAGCGGATGCCGCCGTTTCTGGGGGGCGGCGATATGGTGAAGAAGGTACGCTTCACGGGAACCACGTTCGCCGACCTGCCGTTGAAGTTCGAGGCGGGGACGGCGAATTATGTCGGGGCGATTTGCCTCGGCGAGGCCGTCGAATATATAAAGGGCATCGGTACGGACGGCATCGCCGCGTACGAACGCGACCTTGCGGCGTATGCCGCCGAAAGGCTCGGTACCGTCGAAGGACTGCGCATCTACGGAACGACTCCGGACAAGTGCAGCATCCTGTCGTTCAACGTGGAAGGAGTGCATGCCTACGACATGGGCATGATACTCGACAAGCTCGGCATCGCCGTGCGTACCGGAGCGCACTGCGCCGATCCGGTCATGGACCATTACGGGGTGACGGGCATGGTACGTGCCTCGTTCGCCTTTTACAATACGGTGCAGGAGGCCGACGCGCTTGCTGCCGGTATCGAAAGGGCCGTGCGCATGCTGCGGTAGCGGCGGCCGAATGACGTTTGCGGCCGGGGCCGCGGTAAAATACCTGTTTTCGATTATGCCGTTGATTGTGCTCGAAGGGCTCGACGGAGCCGGAAAGTCCACCCAGACGGAGCTGCTGAGGAAGTTGCTCGCAGACCGCGGCGCAGTGTGCGAATACGTGCACTTTCCGCGGTTCGATGCTCCCGTGTACGGGGAGCTCATCGCTCGGTTCCTGCGCGGGGAGCTGGGTGCCATCGATGCCGTAGACCCCTATATCGTCGCACTGCTTTTCGCGGGCGACAGGGCCGGGGCTGCCGATACGATTCGCGGCTGGCTCGCCGCGGGCAGGTACGTGCTGCTCGACCGGTACGTGTATTCCAACATTGCCTACCAATGCGCGAAACTGGAGGACGGTGCGCAGCGGGAACGGCTGAAGCGGTGGATACTCGACCTCGAATACGTGTATCACGGCATTCCGCGGCCGGATGTTTCGGTATTTCTCGACGTGCCGTTCCGGTTTACCGAGCGCAGCCTTACCGCGCACCGCAGCGGCAGCGACCGCGCATACCTCGCCGGCGGGAACGATATCCATGAGGCATCGCTCGTTTTCCAGCGGCGCGTGCGGGAGATGTATCTCGACGCGGCGGCCGGGGACGATTCGTTCGCGGTGGTGGACTGTGCCGACGAGCGGGGCGGGATGTGCCCGCCGGAGCGTGTGTTCGAGCGGATAAGGGAAAAGATAAAAGACGTTTTGTAGCATGGCGGCAGAACGGAACAGGGGATTCGCAGCGGTGGCCGGCGTGTGCCGTATCCTTCTCGGTGCGGTGTTCGTCTTTTCGGGTCTGGCGAAAAGCGTGGACCCGTGGGGGACGGCCCTCAAAATCGAGGAGTATTTCGCCGCGTTCGGCGTCGGTGGGCTGGCACCGACCGCCCCGGTGCTCGCCGTGGGGCAGTGTGCGTTGGAACTCGTCCTGGGATTGATGCTCCTCTTCGGTACGGCGAGGCGGCTGGCAAGCTGCATCGCCCTGTTGCTTATGGGATGCTTTACGCTGCTGACGCTCGTCATTGCCGTCTGGAATCCGGTGGATGACTGCGGTTGCTTCGGGGATGCGCTCCGGCTGAGCAACTGGATGACCTTCGCCAAGAATGCCGTGCTGCTGCCCGTTGCGGCGGTGGTATGGCGCGATGCGAAGGCGCGGGGCGGTTTCGCCTTCACCCGCGGGGATACGGTATGGAGTGCGGCGTTTCTGCTGCTCGCGCTCGCGCTGAACCTTTATTCGTGGTTCTGTCTGCCTCCGGTGGATACTTCGGCCTACCGGGTGGGAACCGACCTGCGGCGGGACGTGCTTTGTACGAGCTGCATGAACCGGTCGGTGGTACTCGTTTACGAAGACGTGCATACGGGCGAGCTGCGTGAATTCTCCCTTTCGGACACGACCTGGTACGATACCGCGCGCTGGCGTTACGTCGATACGCGCACGGGCTACGACGACCTGCCCGAAGAGGCGCAGGAGTACGACTTCGCACTTTGGCGCGATGGCCGGGACGTGGCCGACGAGGTGGTCTTCGCGCAGGGGGCGACCTGCCTGGTGCTCGTGCGCGATGCCGGGGAACTGTCGGCGCGGTGCCGGCGCAGTATTGCGGAACTCGCCGCGGCAGCGGATGCGACAGGCGTGCGGGTGGTCTATGTGGTGGGAACGGACGGGGGCGATGTGCCCGAACCGTTCGTCGTCGGCGGGCGGAGCGTTCCCGCGTACGGTATGGACCGGCGGCTGATGGCGCGTTTGCTGCGTGCCGATGCGGGAGCCCTGCGGATAGAGGACGGGGTGATAACCGCGAAGCGGCCGTGCCGCACGATGGCGGAAATAGCGGAATGAGAAACGCCCCCAGGGGGCTGGAACAACGATAAATAGGAACGTTTTATGGGACGCAGGATTGGGTTGGTGCTGGCGATGGGATGTCTGTTCCCGTCGGTTGCCTCCGCGCAGGGAGACGGTGCGGAACGGCACTTCGGGCGCGGCGAGGGGCTTTACCGCATGGAGCGGTACGCCGAAGCCTTCAGGGAGTTCGAAAGGGCCGGCCGGCATGCGGTGCGTGCGGACGGCGCAGTGGAAGAGGAGCTGCGTTATTTCCTCGCCATGAGTGCGGCGCAGGCCGGGATGGCGGATGCGGAAGGGCTGCTGGAGGAGTATGCGGCGCACTACCCGCAGGGCCCCGGTATCGGTCAGGTGCTGTTCGAGCTCGGCAACATCGCCTTCGGGCGCGGGGACTATGCCGCTGCAGCCCGGTTCTATGCCCGGACGGATGCCGACCGGCTGCCTGCGGACGATGCCGACGAGTATTTTTTCAAATACGGGTATTCCTGTTTCGAGGAGGACCGCTTCGAAGAGGCTGTCCGGTATATGGCGCGCATCGCCTTCACGAGCGATTACTACCCTCACGCCCAGTACGTGATGGGGTATTCCGAATACATGAAGGGAAACTATCCGGCCGCCAAGCGCTATTTTACCGTCATCGCGGACGATGCGGCCTATGCGGGCGTGCTGCCTTTCTATATTCTGCAAATCGAGTTCAACGACGGCAATTACCATTATGTCCGCGAGAACGGCGGGGCCGTGCTGCGCATGGCGACGGGCGACCGGCTGACGGAACTGAACCGTATCGTCGGCGAGAGCTGGTTCCATACGGGCGGGTGGCGCGAGGCTTCGCAGTACCTCGAACGTTACCGGGAGCTGGGCGGCGCGATGGACCGCGAGGTCTGGTACATGCTGGGATTCGCGGCCTATATGGTCGGCGACTATGAGGCGGCCGAGCAGCACCTCGCCCGCGTGGCGGGACCGGACGACAAGCTTTCGCAGAATGCGAGCTATCACCTGGCCGACTGTTATCTGCGCATGGGGCGCAAACAGCAGGCCATGCAGTCGTTCGCGATGGCCTCGTCGGAGGGGTACGACGATGCAATCAGCGAAGATGCGCTCTTCAACTACGGGAAGTTGCAGTACGAGCTCGGCGGCGGGTATTTCAACGAAGCCATCAACGTACTGAACCGCTACATCGCCCGCTACCCCAATTCGGGGCGCGTGCCGCAGGTGAAGGAGTACCTCGCTGCGGCCTACTACAATTCGCGGAATTACGATGCCGCATACCGGGCCATCATGCAGGTGCCCTTTCCGGACAACGACCTGAAGGCCGCATTGCAGAAAATCACCTATTTCCGGGCGCTGGAATGTTACAACGAAGGGGATTACGGTGCCGCCGACCGCCTGCTGGAACAGTCGCTCGCCAACCGGTTCAATGCCAAATACACCGCTCTGGCAGGCTATTGGCAGGGCGAGATACGCTACCGGCAGGGGGACATGCCGGGAGCCGTCGAACGTTTCGCGGCCTATGTGAGGCTTTCCCCGAAGAGCGAGCCGGAGAATCTCGCGGCGCGTTACAACCTCGGTTATGCCTACTTCAACATGAAGGACTGGGACAACGCGAAGAAGTGGTTCGACGATTTCCTGCTCGATTACCGGCAGAAGGACAGCTATGCCGCCGACGCCTACAACCGCCGGGGTGACATCGAGTACAGCGGACGTTCGTTCTGGAGGGCCATCGAGTTTTACGACAAGGCCGCCGCGATGAACACCCCGGAACGGTATTATTCCGCTTTTCAGCGGGCCATGATGCTCGGCATGGTGCAGCGCCCCGAACGCAAGATAGAGAGCCTCATGGATATCGTGCGCAAGAACGAGGGGCCTTACATAGCCGATGCCATGTACGAACTCGGACGCGCGTACATGGGGCAGCAGCGTTATTCGGAGGCTACGGGCGTGCTGGAACGGTTCGTGAAAACCTATCCTTCATCGCCGCGTTATGCGTCGGCGCTCAACGAGCTCGGCCTCGCCTACCAGAATCTCGATGACGACGCCAGGGCGATGTCCTATTATAAGCAGGTGATGCAGCGGGAGCGGCATTCGGATGCCGCACGCAGCGCCATGAACGGTATTCGCACGATATATGTCGAGCGCAACGATGTAGATGCCTATTTCGAATATGCCGAGAGCGTCGGTGTGGAAACCGACTTGGGTGCGGTACAGCGCGATTCGCTGGCTTTTGCGGCGGCGCAGAAGGTCTATCTTTCCGGCGACCGGGAACGTGCGGCCGAGGCGCTCGACCGGTATGTCGCGGGTTATCCGAAGGGGGCGCATGTGGCCGAGGCCCTCTATTTCGCCGGGGAGAATGCTGCTGCCGTGGGGAACCGGGAGCGTGCGGCCGGCTACTACCGGAAACTCGCCGCGATGCCGGGCAACGATTTCACGGTGCGCGGCCTCGAACGGCTCGCGGCCGTTGCGATGGATATGAAATCGTATGACGAGGCAGCGGACGCCTGGCTGCGGCTGAGCGGGCTGGCGACACTTCCCGTCCGGAAGGATGAAGCGCTGTCGGGTTATCTGGAGGCTGTCGTGGCGGCGGGGGACGACGAGCGGATACTCGCTGCGGCCGACGAGGTGACGGCACGCGCTTCGGGCCGGCAGACGAAACGGCAGGCGGCCTATGCGAAGGCTACGGCGCTGCGGCGTACGGGACGGAACGACGAAGCGCTGCCGCTTTACGAACGGCTCAGCGACGACGTTTCCACGGCGCAGGGGGCCGAGAGCGCGTACCGCGTCATCGCAGCAGCGCGTGCGCAGGGCGACAATGCGCGTGTCGAGCAGCTCGTATATGCCTTTGCCGACAAGAATACGCCCTATGCGTACTGGCTCGGCAAATCGTTCCTCATCCTCGGCGACGTCTATGCCGAGGCGGGCGATGCGTTCCAGGCGCGGGCGACCTACCAGAGCGTGGTGGACGGCTATCCCGATGCGTCGGACGGCGTGGTGGACGAGGCGAAGGCGCGCATAGCGGCTTTGTAACTTCGTTTGCACGTACAGGGCAGGGCAGGGCAGGGCAGGGCGGCGGGCTTTTCGGAACCGTCGGTGGTTGGGCGGCGCGTGCGGAAAATTGCGAATGGTTCGGATACATGAACGATAATCCCACAGGGAGATGAAAAGAATTCTTTTGACTGTCATGGCGGCTGCAGCCGCCGCAGGAGCGGCCGCGGCGCAGGAGGGCGATGCTTCCATCGCGCAGCGCATCGAGGTGACGCGGCAGTACGTGCCGGAGCTCAGCGAGGTGCGTAAGCTCGACTTCCAGCCCCGCATGACCGATACGGTCACGCTGAAGCCGGACATCCGTTACTCCATAACCCCGACGCCGTGGAAATCGGTGTTCGGAACGAAACCCATCGAGCCCGTGGCGATAAGCACGGCCGAATACCGGCAGCAGCGCCCCGTCTACCTGATGCTCGGCGGCGGCTATCCGGCCCGGAGCATGCTCGACTTCTACGCAGCATTCGCCGCGCCGCGCGATGTCCGCGCCGGGGCCTATGCGAATCATTACGGACAGTGGGCGCGGTTGCAGAACGACCGGGGAACGAAGGAACCCGCATGGTGGACGGAGAACACGGCCGGTATCTATGCCGGCAGGGATTTCGGGCGCCGCAGCCTCGATTTCGACATCCGCTACGGGTACAATTACTATACGACCATCGGAAAGGTGATGTCGGGAGACTGCGTGCCCGGCGATTTGTATTACCACAAGGTGCAGACTGCGCTGACTTTCGGCGATGCGTTTACGGACTTGTCCCGTTTCAATTACCGTTTCGGCATTGCGGGTACTCTGTGGGGAAGGGGCCTCGTGGATAATCCGGAGGGTTCGGCGTTCGCCGATTTCGGTTGGAAGGCGGGGCGCCGGGGCGCGGTGGTGGTCGGCGTCTCGTTCCGGGGGGCGTGGAACGACTGGGATACCGGCGAATGGGTTGCGGCGCTGGCGCCGGAGTACAGGCTCCGCACGGAACGGCTCTCCCTGCATGCGGGGGTGAAGGCTTATTACGACAGGTTTCGTTTCGGTTTCGAGGAGCAGGGCAGCCATGTATATGTGCTTCCGAAAGCCGGCATATCCTACCGGGTGGCCGATGTGTTCGTCCCCTATGCGGAACTGGACGGCAGGGTCGGCCCCGGCAGCTACCTGGAACTGAGCAGGCTGAACCCTTACGTCGAACAGACGAACATTGCCGGGGCCAGGCGTGCCGAGCTGCGCGGCGGTTTCCGGGGCGATGCGGGTGGTGTGTTCGCCTATGACGTGTATGCCGGTTATTTGATGGGAGAGCTGCCCTATTTCGTGAAATGCGAGGATACGTTCCTCCCCGTACTCGCACCCGTGAACCTGTTCTACGCGGGTGCGGGTATCGGTCTGAGGCTTCCGATGGGCTTCGGAGTACAGGCGGGCGTGCGGTACGACAGCTATGACAACGGCGGAAACTTCTTCAGCGGTCGCGGCGGCCGGGTGGGAATGGGAATTCCCGAATTTACGTTTACGGGCGAGGTCAGCTACCGGTACCGCGACCGGTTCTCCGTCAGCGCCGGGGTGGAAGTGCTCGGAGAGCGGCGATTCGCTTCCCTGCAAAACCTCGATACGGCAGTACCTGCGACGGTGAATCTGAAGGTGGATGCGGAGTATAAGACCGGGCCCCGTTTCAGTATCTTCGCCGCGGGCGACAACCTGCTGAACCGGCGCATCTACCGCTGCCTCGGTTATCCGACACTCGGCGCGAATGTCGTGGCCGGGGTGCGGATGCTCTTCTGACGCGGTGCGGCGGCGGACGGTTCTTTTCGTTACGACATGCGTCGCGGCCGGAGCCGTTTCGGACGGGGGTGCGGATCGTGGAGGAGGGCCTGCCCGAATCGGAGACCGAATGGAACTTTTCAGTCGTGCCGTCGGGCATGCCTTTTGAAATGCGGAGCCGGTTTCTGAAAATCGTGTTCGGCGTATGAGGAAGAGCGCAGGGAGAACAGGGGATTCCCAAACGATAAAAAAGGAAAAGTATATGAATACGGAAGCTGTTGCGGAATATATTGCGGAGTGGATGTCGGGATACCTCGACGGAACGGGCGCAAGGGGATTCGTCGTGGGCATTTCGGGGGGTATCGACTCGGCGGTGGTTTCATCGCTGGCAGCCATGACCGGCCACAGGACGCTGTGTGCGACGCTGCCGATACATCAGGCCCAGGCCCAGGTGGAACGCGCCGAAGAGCATGTCCGCCGCCTGACGGCGCGTTACCCCAACGCGGAGGCCGTCCATGCCGACCTGACGGCGGCATACGATGCCTTCGCCGGTTCGTTCGCCCCGGCCGACGTGCAGGGAAAGCCCGAAAGCGTGCTGCACCTTGCGGGGGCCAATGCCCGTTCGCGGCTGCGCATGACGGCGCTTTACTATTACGCGGGGCTTAATAACCTGCTCGTGGCCGGTACGGGCAATAAAATCGAGGATTTCGGCGTGGGCTTCTTCACCAAGTACGGTGACGGCGGTGTGGACATCAGCCCGATTGCCGACCTGACCAAGACCGAGGTGTACGAATTGGGGCGCTGGTTAGAGGTGCCGGAGGCCATTCTCGCCGCCCCGCCGACCGACGGCCTGTTCGGGGACGACCGCACGGACGAGCAGCAGATTGGGGCCACCTATCCCGAACTGGAACGGGCCATGGCCCATGTCGAACGCGGTACGGACCCGTCGCGGCTTGCAGGGCGCGAACGGGAAGTGTACGATATTTTCGTTCGCCGCAACCGCGCCAACCGGCACAAGATGGAACCCGTGCCCGTGTGCCGTATCCCGTGTCGTGTCAGGGACGGGGAGCGGTAGGTGTCGGTGCGGCGGACTGGCTGCCGGAAAGCGATTGTTTCTCGAACTAAAATAAAAGTATCGGTCGGTGCTGTGCCTTACTTCCGGTGACTGCGGCGTGTTCGCACGGAGCGATGTACAGCGAGCAGGATTTTATCGGAGTATGGGTGGAACCCGTGCCGGGTATGACCGGGGGGGCAGGGCATCGCATTGGAAGCGCACGGAACGGCCCGCTCCGTCAATATGGCTACTTTGCGCTACGAGGCATGGCGGTATGCGGACGGGCAGTCGGTATTGGAGGGACTGAGCATCGGCAACGGACAGACCATCCGGTTCGCGGATACGCTGAAGGTCGAGAAGCTCACGAAGGATACCCTGATGGTTTCGGAGGGTGGTGCTGTCCGTACCTTCGGGCGGATGGCGGAGGAGTGAGGGTGTCGTGTGCAGGGCACTGCGGTTTTTCGGTTGGCCCCGGCGGAATCGCACGGGGGCACCGCGTCGACCGGGAGCATGCGTACCTTTTGCAGAACGCTCCGACGGCTTGTCGGCGGCGGATGTATCCGGCTCTTCGCAGCGACGGAGTCCCGGTGCCGGTAACCCCGAAGCGATGCCGGTAACGGAATGGAGGTACTGCCGGCCGGCGGGCGGAAAGGTTTGCATCGCCCGATGACGGTATGTGTCGGGTGCCTCATATTTTAGGAAGAGCGGAGGAACGGGAATGCGGGCGGGTTCTTCCCCGGCAGTGAATACGGGTGCGGTTCGATGGACCGCACCCGTTTGTTTCGCAGGCGGAGTTGCGGAAGGTGCGGCCCGGAGTAGGGTCGGGCGTCCTTTTGAAGGCCGCGTCCTACCGGATGCCGCGGCGATCGAGGGCAGCGGCGTAGGCGCGGGCGTTGCGGTTGTGTTCGGCCAGCGTGCGTGCGAATGTATGATATCCCGAAAAGTCGGGCCGGGCGCAGAAGTAGAGGTAGTCGTGTTCGGTGTAGCCGAGCACCGCATCGATGGCCGTCGGCGAAGGCATGCGTATCGGGCCCGGCGGCAGTCCGGCGTACCGGTAGGTGTTGTACGGCGAATCGACCGTCAGGTGTTTGCTGCGGATGCGTTTCAGGGAGAAGTCTCCCAGCGCATATTTGACGGTCGGGTCGGCCTGAAGGAGCATGCCGCGGCGCAGACGGTTGATGTAAACGCCGGCCATCGTCGGCATTTCGTCCGTCCGGTTGGTCTCCTCCTCGATGATGGAGGCGAGAACGGACACCTGCTGTTCCGTAAGGCCGGTGCGCCGGAGTCGTTCCCGGCGCTCTTCGTTCCAGAAACGCAGGTATTCCCGGTGCATCCGTTCGGCGAATGCTTCGGGCGAAACGGTCCAGTAAACTTCGTAAGTATTCGGGAGGAACATGCCGATGAACGTTTCCGGGCGGAACCCGTAACGGGCCGCAAGGGAATCGTCCAGCAGCGTGGCGGCGAATGCGGTCGAGTCCGCCCGGAGCTGCCGGCCGAGTACGGCGGCCAGTTGGGGCAGGGTGCGGATGTTGTTGAACGTGATGCGCAGGGGCGTCTGGTTGCCGTTGCGTATCATCGTCGCCACCTGGACGGCGCTCATCCCCGCATGCAGCACGTAGCGTCCCGAACGGATGGTGCGGTCGGTGCCCGTAAGCCGTGCCGCGAGGCGGAAGCGCCCCGGACGGACGATACGTCCCTCGGCCGAGAGGGTGTCGCACAGGGCCTCGAATGTCGTCCCTTCCGGGATGCAGCACACCGAATCTCGTCCGGCGATGCTCCCGTACAGCAGCAAGCAGGCTCCGGTGCCGGCGGCGAGCAGGAGCGTGCACAGCGCGGCTGCCGCTGTGAAGAGGCGCTTTCGGACGGTGGAACGGGGTTTCTGTGTCATTCGTCGGGTACGGAGTGTGCGATTCGTTTGCAAAACTATGAAAAAAATGTTTATCTTTGTGCCGGGTAAGTCTTATACGACCAGCTCCTGCTGAATCCCCCAGGCGTGGAAGCGAGCAAGGGTAGGCGGTCGCAGCGGTGCGATATAAGTAGCTTACCCTTTTTTCGTACTTTGTTGCGGGCGACTGCCGGGCGCCCCTTTCCGAAGTCCGGCCCGTAAACGTTTCCCGTTATGTTCGTCAAACTGTATCCTGAAAATCCGAACCCCAGAGAGGTGGAGCGCATCGCCGATGTACTCCGCAGGGACGGCGTCGTCATCTGTCCGACCGACGGGGTATATGCGTTCTGCTGTGCGCTCACGAGCCAGAAAGCCATCGACCGCATCAAGACCCTGAGCGGCAGGCGCAGCGACGAACTGACCATCGTATGCGACGGCCTGAGCAATATTTCGGAATACGCGCGTGTCGATAACGTGCAGTTCCGCATTCTGAAACGCAACCTGCCGGGGCCGTTCACCTTCATCATGCAGGCTTCGGGACGTATTCCGGGCAAGGCGCTCGGACGGCGCAGAACGTTCGGGGTGCGCGTGCCGGCCAACCCCATCCCGGTGGCCGTCGTGCGGGAGCTCGGCATGCCGCTGGTGACGGCGTCGGTGAAAGACCCGGACGAGGTGGTCGAATATACCACCGACCCCGAACTGATTTATGAACGGTACGGAAATGCGGTGGATGCCGTGATTGACGGCGGATACGGAACCCTCGTTCCCACGACCGTGGTAGACATCGTGTCGGGGCAGCCGGAGGTGCTGCGCGAAGGCGGCGGCGAACTCGTGTGACGTTCTTCCGGTTTTCCTACTTTTTCCATTCGCCCACTTCGAGCGCTCCGATTGCGCCGTCGGTCAGCTCCAACCGGACGGCCGTGCGGACTTTGTGGAAGCCGTATTTCCCTGCGGCACCGGGATTGATGTGCAGTGCACCGTGCCTGCGGTCGTACTGCACTTTCAGAATATGGGAGTGGCCTGTGACGACGATGCCGGGCCGGCACGATTCGATGCGGCGCAGGAAGGACGGTTCGTAACGGCCGGGATATCCGCCGATATGCGTCATCAGCACGGTAATGCCTTCGCATGCGAAACAGTCCGTCGCCGGCCATATCCGTCGGAGCAGCGCATCGTCTATGTTGCCGTAAACGGCCCGGAGCGGTTTGAAGGCCGCGATTTCGTCGGAGAGCGCGGCGGAACCGATGTCGCCCGCATGCCATACTTCGTCCACATCGGCGAGGAAGTTCCGCAGCGGAGCATCGAAAATCCCGTGCGTGTCCGATATGATTCCGATTTTTTTCATTGCTGCAAAGATAAGCCGGACGGAGGTTCGCCGTGCCCGTGCAGCGGTTTTTTAAGGAATTATTCCGCAGCGGTTCCTCCGCTCGTGTCCGGTGCAGCGCGGGCCGAAAACTGCTGTTTTCCGGAGGAGGGCGGATGCGCGTCCGGCAAACGGGCGTTTGCGTGCGGCAGGGAGGAGCCGCCCTGTGCCGCCTTTTGTGTACAGCACCCTGCCTTGCGGTTTGTACGTGCATGCCCGCCGCAGTTTCCAGAATGTTGAGGGGGCGCCTGTGTCTGTTGCGGGTAGTGAGAATTTTTATAGAAAAGAGAAATTTTAATATTTTTATCCTTTTGTTTGTGATATTTATTATTAGTGCTTATATTTATATCGCCAACAGGTATATGCGTCCTGTTGTATGGTTCAAGGGTGTTGAATACTTAGGTTGTATGTTGAACCTTAATACTTTCGCTTATGAAAAGATGGATGCGCGTAGTTTCGGTTGTGGCAGCTCTGCTGCTCGCCGCATGTACGAAAGATATGCCGGAGGCGGCTTGTTCCGGAGTGGAAAGAACGTCGTCCGACCATTATGTAACGGTTGAGGAGGCACGTACGGCGGTGGAGACCATGCTGGGAGGCATGGACCCCGTGACCAGAGGCGGTGCAGTGCGGACCGTGACCGGTGCCGTCACCATCGGCGGATTCGGCAGCACACGGAATGGAAGTGAGGCGGAAGCCCCCGTCTATCATGTCTTTGAACTCGGCGACGGGGAGGGGGTCGCACTTGCGTCCGGCGACGACCGCACGCCGCCCGTGTTCTGCATCACGGACAGCGGAACGTTCGGGGAGATGACCGAAATCGACAATCCCGGTCTGGGCATGACGCTGCTCAACTACGATATCAATTATCGTGTGGCGGTAGGGCTGCCCATTCCCGACGAAGGAGACGGACTGATATATCCCGGCGAACCCGGCTATCCCGCTGCCTCCGCATTCGGGAACGGCGGAAATATTACCGATGTCGATTTCGATTACGGCGGAGGTGTCGGTAACAACATTACCCGCAAGACCTATCCTATGGAACTGTCCGGCTACAAAGGGACGCAGGTGACCTGCAACTGGGGGCAGGGAGAGCCGTATAACCTGATGATGCCGATGATATCCGCCAAAAAACACGCTCATGCAGGCTGCGGTGCGGTGGCTGTGGCGCAAATCCTTTACCATTACGGCTATCCTTCGAGCATCGACGGTTATGCGTTGGACTGGATGCTGATAAGGAAGCATCGCAATACATTGAGTGATTCGTATACAGCTGCTTATTCTGCAATAGCCCGTCTGTTCGAGAGACTCAATTCCCAAAATTATCTGCAGGCGACGGTCGAGGGAAGCAGTGGAACTTCAACTTTTACGAGTCGGATAACTCCGACCTTTCAGGCATTGGGGTATTCGTGCGCAGCGGCAGCCGATTACAGTGCGGTCTCGCTTTTGAATACTATTATGACAGACGGAAGACCGGTTATGGTGTTCGGCATGTCGCATCGGACACCGAAATATAATATCTTCGGGAAATTGTCCGGTTACGATTATTCTGATGGACATTATTGGGTATGCGACCGAGTAATGACCTACAAACAGAAGATAGAAACCTATAATTGGAGCATTTTGCTGCGGACGGATTACGAATACCTTTACTATGT
>DXFY01000015.1 GCA_019114205.1 Candidatus Tidjanibacter gallistercoris
CTTAATGAACCGCAATCATTATTGACGCTGATGGTTGTTTTAGTGATTCTTTCATAATCAGTATTTTAAGTTGGGGGGTCCTGCAGTCGTGAGATTGTGGGACCTATTGTTTTTCTTCCTTTCTTCCATTCGATACGGAAAATCCTTCGTGCGTTCCGTACAAAATTAGCCAAAAAGGGGAACAATACAACCCGGAAGCCGACAGGTCAGCGACGGCCGAAACGCGGCGTTATTTCCAGCGAGAGTCCGTAATTGCGCCCTGGCATGGGCCGCGAAAGTTCCGTTTCGTATTCCTCATCCAGCAGGTTGTTCACCTTGAACGTGACGGCAAGTCCGCCCCATCCGAACCGGAAGCTCTTGCCAATGGCGATGTCGTTCATGAAATAGGGGACGATGCGTCCGGTTATCGTCGCGGAATTGTCGGTGGTGGTGAACCGCTCGCTGTAATAATTCCACCGGTAATCCGCCCTCCAGCCTTTCCACGAAATGCGGAACGTGACGGCACCCGACCATTCGGGAATATACGGCAGTTGTTTGCCGACAGCGTTGTCGGCCTCGTTCAGCGGTTCGCGCATGTTCAGCGAACGGGTCCAGGCGAACGCTCCGTCCAGTTCGGCCGCCCAGCCGTTCCCCCATTCCAGACCGGCATGTACCGATGCCTCGGCCCCGAAAGCGTGTACCAGCCGGATGTTCGTGGGGAGCCACTGCGTCGCCCCCTTGTCCGGATACCAGAAAATCCAGTTGCGGATGCGGCTGTCGTAAAACGTGAGCGAGGCCCGGACATCCGCACGGCCGACCTTTCCGCCGGCCTCGACGCCGCCGTCGCAGGTGAAGCCCTCTTCGGGCAGCAGCGGCCCTTTGGCAAACTGACGGTCGTTGAGCGTAGGGTACCGGTAGTTGCGTGCGACGGAAGCTTTGAAGACCACGCTTCCGAACGGATTCCAGTCGAGCAGGAGCGCCGGAATGAACGGTGCCCCTTCGCTGCCGATGACCTCCTGCCGGAGGTTCAGGGCGATGCCGATACGCGCTGCGGGGCGATAACGCACCGACACCAGCGCCGACAGCTCCGTGCGCGCATCGTCGTATGCACTCGGTTCGGAAAGGTTCCGCACCGGCTTGCCGTTCACGGTATAGGCGAAGTGCTGGAGCAGCGACAGGTCGGCCGCCACATACAACCGCCGGCCGAACCCCGCTTCCCATCCCGCATTGCCGAAAACCGTATGGATGTAGCTGCGCCAGTCCGAGCGCACCTGCACTTCCGGAGCGGCTCCCTCGTAAAGGCGCCGCGACTGCTCCAAATAGCGCATGTCACTGTAATGGTATCCGGCCCTGGCCGACAGCTTCCCGCGGCCGACGTATTTGTCCCAGCGCAGGACGCCCCGGAAAGTCTTCTCGCCCTGCCGGGAGAAAGACGTGTTGCTCTCGGTATAATCGGTGTTGAGCAGCGGCAGTCCGCGTGAAGAATCCAGGTACCAGGCCGACAGTCCGAAATCGCCCGCGCGGCCGGCATCGTAATACAGTTCCTGAAGCATATGGAAATCGCGGTAATCGCAGTTGCGGTTCCGTTCCAGCGGATAGCTCCACCCCACCACATTGCCGTTCGCATCCAATTGGAAATCCTTCTTGGCATAGTTGCGGTAGGTGAAATCGTTCCGCGACGAGGTAAGCAACACGCTCGTTTCGCTGCGCACCCGTCGCCCCCCGTAGGAGAGAGACAGGTATTCGTCGCAGGTTGCATACGATGCGACGCCCTGGATGTATTTCATGCCGAACCCTTCGGTATCGGAGGGCCGCGTGTCGAGGACAATCGCTCCGCCGAGCCCGCCGCCGACGACTCCCACCGAGCTGGCGCCGTTGTAGAGCGCCGCGCCGTCGATGAAATACGAAGGGATGTAGGAGAGGTCCACCGTGCCGAACATGGGCGAATTCATGCGCATGCCGTTCCACGTCACCCGCGTATGCGACGCCCCCGTACCGCGCAGCGAAACGGTGGCCGTCGTTCCCCGGCCGTGCGACTTGACGAACACGGGCGTGCCGTGCGTCAGCAAGTCGGCGAGGGAAAAGGCGACGTCTTCGCGCAGAAGCTGCTCATCGAAGACCGTTTTCTGAATGCCGATGTCGGCCAGCGGGCGGCGGCCGGTCACCGTCACCGAATCGATGGTGCCGGTGCGCTCCCGCCCCGTGTCGCCCTCCGATGCTTCAGGCGGGGACTGCATCCCGACTGTGGCTGCGGCGACGGACGGCTGCACGCGGGAAGGCACGGACGCAAAAGAGGCCGGCACGCCGCAGCTTCCCGCCACCGCTCCCAGCCGGCAGACCGCCACCAGGCACGCAATCCATTCCAACCGCTTCATCGCCCCCTCATGACATCGGCCCGCATCGGCTACCGGCCGGCTCAAAGGTTTTCATCCCGGAACCGCGACACTTCCGTGGAAAGCTCCCCGATACCCGCGCCGCCCTGGATGTTCACTCCGGTCTGCACTTTCACGAAATCGATGTAATCCAGCCGCACCGCTTCGCCCGAAGCATCCACGGCATCGGAAATGCGGAAAAAGTTCTTCTGTTTCGGAGCCTCCGCCATGTCGCTTCCCCAGTTGTCCGCGTAGCCCCATCCGTAATCGCCGGTAGTAAACCGTCCGTTGTCCAGCCTGCCGCTCCGGTCGGGCAGCAACGTACCGGAAAGCGTATAAGAATCCTCCGTCATCCACGCCGGATAGTATGCCTGCGTATGGGCGGTCACCCGCTCGATTTCGCCTTCCCGGCCCTCGCTGTCGCGCCACCGGACCGGAGCGTCCTCCTCCGACGGTCGGTAATACGTGACCGAATAACCGCGCACGGACTCCCCGTCGCAGGCTCCGCGCAGCTCGTACCAGGGGCCGTCGTCCGGCAGGCCGTTGCCGTTCGTATCGGGCATCACCCATACCACACCCGGTTCGGAACTTCCGGAAAACTGGTTGCCGGTGATTGAAAAGTCGTACCCCGAATAACCGCCCGACGCCTGGATGCTGTGGTCGAATCCGACCACGATATAGCCGCCGAAGCCGCCTAAGGAGACCATTCCCCGCTGCGAGGCGTCGGAAGCGTGCAGCCTGCGGTCGGCATAATCCAGCGCATCCTGTCCGGTCG
The DNA here is from genome assembly GCA_019114205.1 of Candidatus Tidjanibacter gallistercoris. Lineage (GTDB taxonomy): Bacteria > Bacteroidota > Bacteroidia > Bacteroidales > Rikenellaceae > Tidjanibacter > Tidjanibacter gallistercoris. Next base: position 3,127 of record DXFY01000015.1, read on the forward strand.
CCTCGTCGCCGCCGAAACCGACCATATCGTTGTTGATGAATTGTCCCGGTGCCGGGACATAGGCGATTACCCGGTCGCTGTAAGGGGAACTGCCCTCGTGGGGCGGCCTGGGCCCGTAGGTTTCGGGCATCACCACGCCGGAGCGGTTGCATCCCAACAGGGCCCCGGCCAGTAAAAACAAGTATCCGTAACGTATCTTCATGATTTCATCTGAAACAAAAACCGGTCGGGATGATGCCGACCCGGAGCGTATCCAGCCCCTTCCCTTCGGCGGAAAAGCGGTAAACCACTCCCTGCTGCTGATAGTCGATTGCATCGCCGATATAGACATCCCCGTTATGCGGGTCTGCGCCGACGGAATAATATATCGTGCCCTGCGCCCGTATGAAAGGTTCTTCGGGAAGTGCGTCCGCATCGGTATCCATGCGCCACACATGCTCGTTCAGGAAATAGAGCGTCCGCCCGTCCGGGCCGATGCAGAGTCCCGCGGGCCGGTCGCCCATGCGGAACACGAACTCCCGCTCCACCGCACCGGTAGCCGCATCCAGCCGGTAAAGCGCCGCAGGGGCAGGTGCATCATCCTCGCCGTACCCCCCGTCGGTCAACACCCACAGCCGTCCGCTGCCGTCGGGCACCAGCCAGCGGGGCTGGCTGCGCAATTTTATCTCTTCCGTCACCGTCCCCGAAACCATATCCGCCGCAAGCAGGGTATCGTCGTACGACCAGCATGTCACGTACAGCGTGTCGCCCCACACCGCCATCTGCTCGGTAGACGTGTGCCCCGGCGTTTCGATATATCCCGCTGCCGCGGCGGTGGCGACATCCACTACGGCAATCCGCGGCTCGTAAAGAGAAGTCACATAGGCCTTTCCCCCGTGGAAACAGACGTGGCGGGGCGAACCGATGCCCCGTATCACCCGTTTTATCCGGAAGGTTGCCGGGTCGATGCCGAACAGGATGCCCGAATTGTTCACCACAATCCACAGGATGCCGTCGTGCATGACCGCGGACTGCGCCACGTCGCCCAGCCGCATGCCGTTGGCACGGGCGAACACCTCGTTTTGCAACTCCCCCGTCGAAGGCAGGTAAAAGGAGAGCGACGCATTTCCGTACATGAAGTTCCCCTCGCAGACGATGAAGACACCCTCCGCTTCGGCACCCGGCGTCACGGGATAGGAAAACTCCTCCTCCGGCAGGGGGCCGTACTCCATACATCCCCATGCCGCCAGTGCAAGGCAGCACAGCAGGATGCGCGAGAGCGCCTTCGGGTATGCGGGCAACTTCTTCAACTCGTACACGGTTTGCGGTCGAATACGGAACCCGGAAGGAGGATTTCCGACGGCATGTGCCTTCCGTCATGCGGCGGCACCCGTCTGCCCATTGCAGCACGGCTGCTCCGCCCTGCCGGATGTTCGTGCCGCCGGGCAGATTTCCCCTTTCCGAATCCGGACAAAGATACCGCACCCGACGGATATAACCAAAACGGGGGCGCCGCCCCATGCAGCTGCCCCCGTCGTGCCGAATCCGGCCCGGAATCCGGACCGCTTATTTCTTTGTTCTCGGTGCCCGATACGCCTTCACCGAAGCATCGTAACGGACGAACGGTACCCGATACACGTACTGCGCGGTCGCTACGGCGGGCTCCGTGAACTCGGAAACGGGCGACGCGCCTTCCTTCGTGAAGACCGTGCGCAGTCGCAGTACCGGTCCGTTGTTGTCGTCCCTGCCGACGGCGACACCGAGCACGGTATATTCGCTGTCCCACGCGCACCAGTAGAGCTTGCCCGTCGGGCACCACGTGCCGGCAGCCACGAGCGTTTCGGCAATTTCAGCATCCGAAATGGCGTCCGTCGGGTCGGACGGGTCCTCTTTTACCAGCGTGCCGTACCATACCGCAGCCTCCTCGTTGGCGCTGAACGTCACCTGTACATAAGCCATACCCCGTCCATCGGCATATTTTTCGGGGTCGAGGCCGTACAGGTCGTCGCCGTCGAAGTATTTGCCGATGACTGCATCCACCCTGGCGGCGCTCTCCGTGTTGGGCAGTGTCGCGAAGGGTTCGCTTACGAGCACATCCGCGGCGGGTTTACCGTACTCGTCGATGCATGCCGCCCATACGTAATAGGTCGTTCCCGGTTCGAGTTGTTTGGAATAGATGTTCCCGCTCTCGCCCCTTTCGCGGTTATAATCCAACTGACCGATGTCTGCCGTATAGTGCGCCACGTACTCGGTCACGTACCGCGTCATATCCTCCTCGTACTGACGGTAATCGGCCTCGGCTATCAGGTCCCACATGTACACCGCCGTCGGGTCGGAGGGTAGGATACCCACGGTCGCGCTGCGCGAAGTCACGTCGGTGACATTCACGGTGAAAGTGCATGCAGCGGGCGGCGAATCCGGTTCGAGCGTTCGGAACGGAAAGCGGTAGATGCCGGAGCTCGGCGCGCCGTCGGCCCATCCGAAGACGAGCACCAGATAGCCCGTATCGGTCAGCCACACGTGTTCGTTCGTATATTCATATACTCCGGCGGTTGCGTAAAAGTCTATCATGAAACCGTCCTCGGCAACCAACTGTTCGAGCAGTTCTTCGTCGGACAGGTCTCCGTACTGGAAGGCGGGCCTTATCGCACAGTAATAGGTGAAATCATCGTCGGAAGGGGTCACGGTAAAGTCCGCTCCGTCGAAATACAGGTTCGTGAATTCCACATCGAATGTCACGGCATCCGAGAGCGCTGCTGTCCGGAACGGTTCGCTCGCTATCTCCGTGTTCACCGCTCCGTCGGCGCCGAGTCCCGCAGCGAAAGCCACGTATTCGGTATCGGATACGAGCCGGGTGAAGGTATGTTCCTGCTCGCCCGTGGAGGCGAGGTTAGCAAGCGCCTCCCCAATGCTCCCGTACATCTTTTCGGCCTCCTGCATCATGCCCGCCATCATCCGGCCGATATCGCCGCCGTGGTGCTCGTCGAGGGTGGCTTTGGAAATGACATCGAAATAATACATCCCTTCCGCATCGCGCGGCACTACTTTCATGACGACCGCAGAGGAAGTAATGTCGGACAGCGTAATGCCGAACGGCTTCCCTTCCGGTTCGGGCTTCTCTTCCGCGGCTCCTTTCTGGGAAACTTCGAGGACGGCCGTCGGAGCGTTCGCTCCATGTCCGGCGGTCACGGTCACCTTTGCCGAGGGCCTCGCCTCGGTGCTTTCGTTTGCATCTGCCGTCACCGAAAAACTCGTTCCGTCCACCACGTCTATCCTGCACCACGCCTGGTCGGACACGGCCTTCCATGATTCTTGATTCGTCTCCACTGCAATAACTACGACGCCTCCGGATGCCTCGAAAACGACAGCCTCGGAAGGTGTAACGGACAGGGTCGGGGGAGCCTGCTCTTCTTTCCGGCAGCCTTCCATGACGACAGCAGCCAACAGGAGGGTCGGCAGGAATAAATTCTTTTTCATAGCTCAACATGTTTTAGGTTAGAGAAAAATATCCACACAAAGTTTATTTGTTTTCAAACAAACTTAGTTGCTTTTATTTTCAAAACCAAATGTAATATATGAAACCATAAATTCCAAATATATCCGACTGTTTCTGTCAACAATGATTGCATTTTTATCAAAAAGGATTTTCTTTGGGTTAGCACGTCTTTCATGATTATGCAGCGGATAAGGCCTGAATACCCATACCGACGGCATTCAAAACCGAAACGGCCAATGCGGAACGCGAAGAATACATCCTGCTCCGCGGCAAAATGGAATTTGCAGGCCCGGCAGAAATATGCGACCGCCGGCATTAGCCCACGGCCATGCCCGCGGCATCCGTATCTTCCGAAAATACAAAACCGGCCCGAATCTCTTCCCGGCCGTGCTGCATACAAAAAGGGAGGTTATCTTCACAGACCGCCTCCCTTCTCCCTAAAACAACCAATTGCCGGGCAACGCCCGGCAGAAGACATGAAAAAGACTATTTCCGCATCTTCCCGTCTCTGCGCCGAAGCGCCTTAATGTTATGTATGGAAAGAACCCTGCAGATTCACTTAGAAAACATGGCAGACGCTTCCCCGCCGGAAACAAACGATGTTTCACACAAGCTCCGACCGTTTCCGGAACTTCGCTCTGCCAGCCGTCGGTACGGCCTCACTTTCTTCTGTGCGCTCCTTTCGGCATCGCGTGCAGTTGCCCGTATCGTTGCTGCTGTTCGCAGATTCAACCGAGCGACACCGCGGCATTACTCCGTCTTGTTGGTATGGCACATTTTGCTCACAATTTCCGTACACCTCTTGGCTTGAGCATCGATTCCTACCGCATAGGCAAAGCACTCGCTGTCCGGCGTCAGTTCCTTAATCGTCTTATGCTGTTCGCCCTTACGGGTCAGCTTTGCGACTGCTATTTCAGGCGTTCCATAAAAATCTATGGCGAATTTGAAGAGTGCGTCCACGAAGTTGCCGACCTCTCCCTTGTAATACTTGTCTATAACGCTTGTTTCTATAATGTCGCAGAAGTAGTTCTCCTCCGGGTCGAGCGGAACGACATTCACGTCGGCATGCGTGTCGGCGATGTTGGATACCGTTATGTCGAAAAGCTCCTTGCCGCCCCGCTGGCGTACTTTTACGATAACGCTTTTCTTGTTCTCTCCCTCTCCTGCCGTAACCGTTATCTGGGCTCCCCGCATTTCTTCCTTGCTCTTGTTGAGTCCGACCTTCACTTCGAAAGCCGAATCGTCCGTCTTTTTATCGACCACGCACCACGAACGGTTCGAACTTGCATCCCATTTGGTCTGGTTCGTCGTAACGCGAACCCTCGCGGTTCCCCCCGTCACCTCGAAAACGATGTCCTCGGAGGGACTGACGGACAATGTGGGGGCGACCGGAGCCTTCTTGCACCCTCCCATGGCGAGTGCCACTATCGGGAGGAGCAGCGTAAACAAAACCTTTTTCATTTCAGTCAGAATTAAGTTAAACAATGATTCGGAATCGCTTTTGGCATTTCAAATTTCGTGATTGACAAAACGACGGACGAATCACTTCGTACAAAACAGGCCGCGTTTCTTTTAAAAGAATGCGGGCGTTTCGTACGCAAAAGGAGGGGATGAGGACGTATCGTACAAAAATGCTGCGGGAAGCGTCTCACGGAGGCATGCACGGACGACGGTGCGGAGCAGAACACAAGCTGCGGAAAACAAAAAACCGCCGATAACAGCGGTTTTTTCCTTAAAAAGTGATCCCGACGGGATTCGAACCCATATCGTAAGAACCGGAATCTTATATTCTATCCATTGAACTACGGGACCGGTCGGCTGATTGCCGGTACAAATTTGCGACTTTTTTCCGGTATTTACCAATAAAAATACGGAGAATCTGCCTAATTTTGGCCTGACAAGGGTACGAAGCGGGTGAAAAGCACCTCCGAAGGCGTTCCGGACGCTGTTCCGACCCCCGGAAAATTCGGTGCCGGAACTGCCGGGCTTCCGCCGAAAACGAACTTTCACATGCAACCCATGCAGCTCGACGACTGGCAGAGAATAGAAAAAATCGTCCGCTGGACCGGACTCTCGGTAAACTCCTTCGCCCTGAACATCGGGCTGAACCGGGGCGAGAACCTGTACCGCATCAAACGCGGCGACAACGGCATCAGCAAGGAACTCGCCGAGCTCATCGCGGCGAAATACCCGGAAATAAGCCGTGCATGGATAATCACCGGCGAAGGGGAAATGTTCATCGGCAATACCGCGGAACGATGCCTGATACCGGCTTACGACATCGACGCTTCCGCCGTGGCGGGAATGGAGCGGCTGCCGCAGGCCGCCTACGTGCTTTCCCTGCCGCGTGCGGGGCACGCCGATTTCGCGGCACTGCTGCTCAACAGGGCCATGGAACCGGACATACCGGTGGGCTCCACCCTGCTGCTCGCCGAAAGCGGGGCCGACGCGCTCATTCCCGGCTACCCTTATCTGGTCGTCAGCGACCGGATAACGGCTGTCCGGAACGTGTTCCGCAGTCCGGAAGGGGATGCGCTCCGCCTGCACGCCGTCAATCCCGCATTCGGCGACGTGGACGTGGAACTTTATCGTATCCGCAAACTGTACCTCGTCAAAGGACACATACATTATAACTTTTAAGCAATACGAAACAGGCCGGCCTGCCGGCTATAAAAACCCCATACATCATGTTTTCAGGTATAGTCGAACGGATGGCCACGGTGGTATCCATCCGGGAAGAGCGACAGAACAAGACGTTTACGATGCGCAGCGAAATCGCCGGAGCGCTGAAGACAGACCAGAGCATCTCCCACAACGGCGTATGCCTCACGGTCGAGTCCGTCGCGGAGGACACCTATACGGTGACCGCCATACACGAAACGCTGATTAAGTCGAACCTCGGCCTGCTCGCACCGGGCGACCGCGTGAACATCGAACGCAGCATGCGGCCCGATGCGTTGCTGGACGGCCACATCGTCCAGGGACACGTGGACCAGACGGCCGTTTGCACCGCCGTGGAGAACGCCGAAGGAAGCTACTACTACACTTTCGAGTACGAACAGCGGGGGGACAACGTGACCGTCGAGAAGGGCTCGGTTGCAGTAAACGGCGTCAGCCTCACGGTGGTCAATTCCCGCGACGGCTCCTTCCAGGTAGCCATTATCCCCTACACGTTCGAGCATACGAACTTCAGGGACATCCGTCCCGGAACGGTCGTCAATATCGAATTCGATATCATCGGCAAGTACATCGCACGCCTCATGAAGAACTACATGCAGCCGCGCTGACCAAGGGCGCGGCCGTAACGGGGTGAATGTGGGACATACCGGAATACCTCCCATTCTTCTCCGGCGTATCCGCGACGGCATGTTTCCGCAAGAACTGCACCGATACGGCTCCCCTTCAAACGACGAATGCCGTAGCCCAAAGCTACGGCATTCGTCGTTTGATAAGAATCCGTTTGCGCTCCGATGACTCAGAATGCGACGTTCAGGTTGAATTCGCCTTCGAACGAACCGGTCACTGCATAGCCTGCATCGCTCGTGAATGCGAATGTCAGCGTATACGTTTCTCCGTTCCGCGCTACGGTCATCGTACCGCCGGTCACACAGGCATCGCCCGTCACCGCATCGTCCTGCATCCGGATATACCACGTACCGTTGGGGAAGGTCGGATGGGAATAACCGAAAGCTCCGCCGCACACCTCTCCGGGAACGGGCTCCACGTCGGAACTGTCGAAATTAGCCCCCACAGTATAAGTGCCGTCAGCCAGATAATATTCGTTATCGTCATTCTGTTTCAACGGTTCTCCAGCAAGCCTCACGCACATTTTGTTTCCGGAACCGGTGAAATGCTGCACTCCGTCGTACGATATACCCTCGTCCCACAGGATGAAATCCCACGCGGTATAGGGCATGTCTCTGTAATCGCTGTTCGGATACACAATCACCCTGTTCTGAGAGAGAACGCCGAAATCGACATCTTCTTCGAGCGTACTGAGGAATTCGGGCTTGCCTTCCTGCACGACCGGTATCTCGAACGGCCCGATTCCCTCGACATCGGTGGTTACGACCACACGTCCAGAACGTGCATCGGGAGACTCGTTCTTGGTTTTCACCGCAACGGTAATTTTCTGCAATCCTTCCTCATCATACTGTATGGCATCTATCCAGCCCGTACCGGAATCATATTCCGTTTTGACCGTCCACGTCACATTGACAGCCTGCACCTGAACACTGTACATACCCTGTCCCATATAATCGAACTCGAATCCTTTTTCGGGCAGGTCGCCCCCTTCGTAGGTCATGGAGAAGGACGGGGGAAGCACTTTCGCCTCCTGCGTTACCCGGATGGCTTTCTGTCCCACCGTCTCCTCACCCGGCGTCAGCACGATGTTCGCCGAACGTTCCGCCGTCTCCGGATTATCGTATACCGTAACGCTCAACGTCGTTTCACCCTCGGCTCCTTCGGTGGCGGAGAGGGTTATCCACTCCTTCGCCGCATCTTCTACCGCAGCGCTCCAGGTAATTCCCGAACCGGTGGCGGTTACCTTCACCGTCTGTGCCGCAGCTCCCTCCGCTTCGAACGTCAGCGA